>CAZHIK010000282.1:0-9518 GCA_964532635.1 uncultured Enterobacterales bacterium | reverse complement strand
GTCGAAGGATGCGCCGGCGAGGTCCAGCTTCAACTCCCCGTCCGAGCTCCCGGTCCAGCCGAGGGTCAGGTCCGAGGCTGTGGAGACCGTGATCCCCTCCATGCCCATGCCCACGTCGCTCGTGGCGGGAGAGGTGAGGGCGAGCTGTGCCGGCATGTACAGCTCGCCGTTGAAGGCGCCGAGCCCCTGGGTGTCGTCGCCGTCTCCGTAGAAGGTGTAGGTGACGTCGTAGGCCAGAGTGCCCGCATTCAGCGAGCCGTCGGTGCCAGAGGCGGTGTATGCGCCGCTCTGGCCCGCGTTGTAGGCGAAGGCCATGGCGCCGCTGTTGGCCCCTTCGAGGGTCATCGGTCCCACGTCGATGAAGTCCCGGGGGGTGACGCAGTGCTCGGTTCCCGGCTCGGGGTTGCCTTTGTCGTCGTAGTCCGGCACGCACTCCTGCTCGGGGGCGCAGTCTTCGTCGGTGACGCACTCGCCCACTGGGGTCTCCTGGGAGACCACCTCGCAGCTGTCGGTGGTGGTGGCGTCGTCAGCGTCCTGATCGAAGTCCTCCCGGGCTGCGGGAGCGAAGCCCCCCATCGCCAGCTCCATCACCTGCCCCATCATCTCGATCCCACCGAGGGTGAGGAACATGTAGATCCCAGGATCATCAGGATCGAACTGGGGCCGCTCTTGTTCGGAACCGGTGTCGTCGGAGTGTGTGTCGTTGGGATCACCCTGGCAACCCAGAGCGAGGACAAGGGCGAGGGGAAGCAAGCGGAACAAGGGGCACCTCGTGGCGTTCGCGCACACCTATGGTCATGGGGAAGCCGAGGCTATCCTGTGGGCTGGATGACGGAGGTGGCTCCAGGCCGACCCGCGCCTCTCCTCACAGCTCCCAGTGCAGCCCCGTCCACAGCGCCCAGTTGTCCTTGTCCAGGTATGGCTTGGACAGCCAGCCGTCGTCGGGGTGCTCCAGCACGAAGCCGGCGCCCAGGCTCAGGTCCATGCCGGGCAGGCGGGCCATGGGGTTGGAGGGAGCGCCGGAGCGCAGCTCGAGGCCCACCAGGGTAGCGCCGGCCGGCGCCGCGTCGTCGCTGCGGTCCCAGATGCGGTGGCGCTCCATGAACAGGTCCAGGCTGCGCTCCACATCCAGGGATGCGCGCCAGACGTCATGGTCGCTGCCGAAGGCCGAGTCGCTGACCAGGGCCGGGAAGGCGATGCGGTGCTGCTGCCAGGGATCGGGCAGCCAGTCCACGTGATCGCCGCCCAGGCTCATGCGCCCGAGATCGCCGCCGCCGCTGCTGACGTCGCGGCGGTAGCTGCCCTGCAGGCCGAGGGGGCCGAAGCCGAGGCCCAGCTGGGCCTCGGCCGAGCCCAGCTGCCAGGCTGCGCCGGCGCTCGAGCCCTGCTGGCCGTCCAGCTGTGCCGCGCCGTCGATCCAGGCATTTCCGAGCCACAGCCGCTGGCCACCCGCCAGGTGGGCGAAGCCCGCCCGCCGCGCGGGCGTAGCGTCGTCGCCCCAGCCCGCATCGGCCCACAGCCCCGCCCGGGCGCGTCCCCAGCGGGCGTCCCCGAAGCGCAGCAGGCCGGCGCTCAGCTCGGCACCGCCCCGCGGCTCATCACCGTCGGTCGCTCCGAAGCCGTGCAGCTGAAGCTCCACCGGCCAGCCGCGCCAGGCGGCCCGCAGCGCCCCCCCTCGCAGATCGTCGCCCGAGGGGAGGGTCCCCTGGGCCAGGGCCTCCCAGCGGCCGACCACATCGCCTGCGCGCAGGCCCAGCGTGGCTGAGCCTCCTCCGCGCCAGCTGTTGGCACCGACCATGGGTCGCCACTCGGCTCGACCCAGGCCGTAGTCCCGGGGCTCTTCCTCGAAGGGAGTGGGCGGGAGCTCCACGGGCTCCGCCGTCCAGCTCAGAGGCACTGCGGGGTTCCGGGCCTCGCCCGGTGCGAGATCCTGGGGTGGTAGCGCCGCGTCGCGGGGCAGCCAATGCAGGTCGTAGCCCTGGCTGTCGGGCACCAGGTAGAACACGCCCTCGGTGGTGGGCTCGGGGGCCAGGGCCGCGGTGGTGGTCTGGGTGAGGCGGGTGGGGGTGCCACCGTCGATGGGAACGCGCACCAGCTCCACGAAGCCGTCCAGGGCCAGGCTGAGGACCAGGTGGTCCGCGTCGTCCCAGGCCAGGTGCAGGGGCTCGCTGCCGGCGGGCAGCGGTACTGTGCGCTCGGCCTCGCTGTTCAGGTTGCGCAGCACCACCTCCCACGCGCCCCGGTGCCGCAGCCAGCCCACGTGCAGGCCGCCGGGTTGTACCCGGGGCTGGTCGTGCACCACGTCCAGCTCCATGGGGGTCAGCTCGGTGATGGCGCCGGTGTGCAGATCCACCCTCACCAGGCGGGCCTCGCCCCAGCGCTGCTGCACGGCCACGGCGAAGGAGCCGCCGCCGTGGGGATCGGCGTCCTGCACCCCAGCGCCGTGGGTGAGCCGCCGGGCATGGCCCCGGTCGATGTCCCAGATGAACAGCTCGGGCAGCAGATCGCCCTGGGGCTGACGCACCCAGCTGGTGAACAGGATCTCGTCGCCCGTGATCCAGCGGGGCCCCACCGGCCGGCGGCCGCCCTGGGCGAAGCGCTCCAGCTCTTCGTGGGGAAAGACCTCGGGCTCGACCGGAGCCACGTCCTCGGGGTCCTTGGCCTGGACCTTGTCCACTCCTTCCTGCCAGCCTTCGCGGGCCTCGGTGTTGTCGGCGATGTCCAGCACCAGGATGCGGCGGCCCAGGTCCTCGTGGTCCTGGACCACGGCGATGCGCGCGCCCTCGGGGGACACGGCGGGTGCGCCGGTGCTGCGGGTGAGCTCGTGCCACAGAGTGCCCTGCTGGGGCGGCCGCGCCTCCTCGATGGTCATGGCCCGGTGGGTCAGCTCGGCACAGAAGCGGGCGTACAGCTCTTGGGGCGTCGCGCCGTAGACCCCCTCGAAGGCGGCATCGAAGAAGCGGATCTTGCGGGCGGACAGCCGGGCCCACAGGTCTCGGGCGCTCTGCTCGCCGTGGGCTTCGACCAGCCACTCGAAGAACGCCGAGCCCACCAGGTAGGGGGCGGCGCGGCCCCGCCAGGCGTCACTGCCGTTCAACGCGGCGTAGTCGGGCAACTGCCCTTCCAGTGCCAGGCTGCGCAGGTAGGCGGCCCTGGCGGGCCCGTGGGGGCGACCGGCGCCGGTGAGCTGCCCCTCGAGCATGGTGGCGTAGCCCTCGATGGCCCACATGGGGGACTTGATGGCGAGGGGCCCGATCCCCAGCCAGCCGCGGGTGAAAAGCCAGCCCACCGGGTTGCGGGAGCCGCGGTCCATGTGCACCAGGTGCACGTCTTCGTGGGTGACCAGGTCGTCGGCCCAGTCGTGGTAGTGGGCCAGCACGGAGTCGGCGCCGGGGGGCGAGGGGAAGACGCCCATGCGCGGGGTGCCGAGCATCGGCATGGCGAAGCCGTTGGCCTGTGCGTAGGGGTCCATCACCACCACGTCCACCTTGCGCACCGGCTCGTGGCCCACGACCTGGACCACCTCGGCGTGGATGGCCTCGAAGCGGCTGGCGGCTTGCAGCACCCAGTCCTCGGCTTCGACAGGGTAGTGGACCCGGAAGTGGCCGGTGTCCAGGGTGCGCCAGTGATCGTGGGTGGACTGGGCGCGGGGAGCGCCCGCGGTCAGGGCGAGCAGGGCCAGGGCAGGGAGCACGGCGCCTCCGGAAACAGCGGGACGGCTGAAACACCAGCCTAGCCGCCGGTACTCCAGCGCGCCGCTGGGGAGCTCACGCTCGGAGGGTGTGGACCTCGGTTCCTTCGTTGCGCTCCCACGCCAACACCCGCAGGAAGGCGTCCACCACCGTGGTGTCGTAGAGTCTGCCGCGGTTGCCCACCAGCACCGCCACGGCGTCCTGGTGGCTGCGGGCACGGCGGTAGATCCGTTCGTCGGTCATGGCGCTGTAGGTGTCGGCCACCGCGATGATCCGGGCGCCCACGGGGATGGCATCACCCGTCAGGCCGTCGGGGTAGCCCGAGCCGTTCAAGCGCTCGTGGTGGCTGCGGATGATGGGTGCCACCGGGGCCAGCATGCGTACGTGGGAGACGATCTGTGCCCCGATCTCCGGGTGGCGGCGCATGACGCGCCACTCCGCGTCGTCCAGAGGCCCGGACTTGCGCAGGATGTGATCGACAACGCCGATCTTGCCGACGTCGTGGAGCAGTGCGCCCCAGCGCAGGGCCCCGATGGCGTCCTCGGCCATGCCCATCTCCCGGGCCACGCCTTCGGCCCAGGCCGCCATGCGCTGGCTGTGGCCGCTGGTGTAGGTGTCTCGGGCGTCCATGGCGTTGGCCAGGGCCAGTGAGGTCTGCAGGTAGCTCTGCTCGAGCTCGACGCTCAGGGAGGTGCGCCGCAGCGCGGAGGCGGTCTGGTCGGCGATGGCCGTGACGGTCTGGAGCTTGTCGTCATCGAAGGGCGAGCGGGCCTCGGCCCGCAGTTCGCCGAGCACCAGCACACCGATGCTGTGGCTGCGCACCCGCAGGGGCACCACGCAGACGGTGGCGGTGCGGTCGAGGTCGAGGGCGTCTCGGACCGGGGGTGACAGCCCTCGGTCACCCCGTCGGATCACCCTCGGGCGGCGCTGCTCGAGCACCTGCTCGAACAGGCGTGCGGCCGATGGTGGCACCGGGCTGCCCACGTCGAGATCGAGGCTGAGATCCCGGCGGCAGTGTGCGGCTTGGCAGACCAGGCGCCCTTCACGCTGGGAGATGACCCGACACCAGCTGACCTCGAGGGTGTCCACGACCTCGCGCGCGACGGTCTCGAGCACCGTCTCGCTCACCCGGGCGTCGGCGAGCTGGCGGCTGAGGGTGTACAGGGCGGTGAGCTCACGGCGCCGGCTCTGCTCGGCTGTGAGCAGGTTGCGTTCCCGTGTGACGTCCCGTAGCACCGCGACCCAGTCGCTGGTGGGGTTGTTGGGATCGAGGCGGCGCAGCTCGAGCTCCAGGTCGGTGTCGCCCACCCCCTGGAGCTGCCGGTGCACCGTGGAGTCCGGGCCCACCGAATCACCGGTGGGCAGGACGGGTTCGCCGGCCAGGTGGGTGAGGCGATCCCCGACCCGCACCGAGCACAGCTCCTGCAGCAGGATCTGGGCCGTGGGGTTGGCCATGCGCACCCGGCCGTCGGGGCCCAGCACCACTACTGCATCGGGGAGGGTGTGGACCAGGCCTTCGAGTCGGCGGTGCTCTTCCGAGATCTGTTGGCGCATGCGGTCGACGGTGGTGGTCGCCAGCCCGGCGAGTGTGTGGACCAGGCTGGCCTGCTCCTCTTCCACGGGCTCCCCGCGCTCGGCCTGGACCGCCATGATGGTCTGGGCCAGGTCGTCGGGGCTGGGCACGGCGGGTTCCTCGGACAGCAGATCGGCCAGCTCCTGCAAGCCGGGCTTGTGGTCCAGGTAGCGCAGGCGCTCCATCAGTCGCTGCAGCTGCTGACCCCGTCGCTCGGACCAGGCCTCCAGGTTGCCGGAGCTCCGCTCCTCGCTATCGGGCAGGGCCGCCAGCAGGGTGTGGTTGAGGGCCCGGGAGGAGCGCAGCGAGCTGGCACGGCGCTGTTGCCGCACCAGCGCGCTGATGTGGGCGTCGAGCCGCCGGGCGTCGAAGTCGTCGTCCATCAGCTCGGCCGCACTGATCGCCCCGGGATTGGACAGCAGTTCGTCGCCGTGGACCACCAAGGGGTGGACCTCGAGCATGCGCACCAGCAGGTCGGGATCGAAGCGCCGGCGGTCGTACACGCACATGCACAGGGCAGGGTGATCCCCTACGAGATCGTCCAGGGCTGCCTCGAGCTCCACGAGGCGGGGCGCCCCGGCGTTGGGCACCAGGCTGGCCATGTCCAGCAGCAGCCGGGCTGCGGGGAAGCCCGACTCGAGGGCGTGGCGGGTCCAGTTGCGCAGCTGCCAGGCCGGCGCACGCAGCCCCAGGGGGGGGCGGCCGCTGCTTGCGAGCCCGGCGGGCATGAGGCTCAGGCGCCCGCGCTCGAGCCATGGGGCGGGGGAGAAGCCCGCCCGGTCCATCAGGCCCGGCAGCCGGGCCAGCCAGGCCTCGGAGCCCACGCAGATCAGGCGCTGCCCCTGGGTCAGGCCTCCCATCAGCCAGTGCAGCAAGCCGGGTTCGGCCTCGGCCTCGTTGCGGGCCATCACACAGCAGTGTGAGCCGGTGGCCAGGGCCTCGAGGCCCAGCTGCGTCGGGGTCGGGTGAAGAACGCCAGCCATCCGTTCTCTTCAGTAGTGCCAGCGGCGGCACGCAAAGTTGTCGAAACTTGTTCGAGAATGCGTGTCGGTTGTGTGAAGTGGGGTCTAGCTCGTCTCGAAGCTCGTGACGTAGATCGAGAAGCGGTAGAAGTACGGCGCCCCGCCCGGAGCCGAACCGGTCTCGTCGTAGACACGTATGTAGTGGGTGCCGGTGGACTCGATGAGCAGGTCTTGGAGGTCGGGCGCGTCGTCGCTGCCGTCGTACCAGGTGGTGATCAGAGTGCCCACGGCGTCGTAGACCTCGATGACCGGGTCCATCAGGGAGCCGTTGTAGTCGGCGGTGCCCCAGGCGTTGAGGTACCAGCCAGCTTCTGCGTGCACGGCGTACCAGTCCTCGTCGCCCTCGACGTCCTGGGTGCCCCACAGGTGGGCGGCGTTGTAGTCCGAGCCTCCGCTGGTCTGGACGTCCACCTGGGTGAGCAGCTGGGCTTCTTCCAGGCTGTCGTTGGGCTCGGCGTCCACCTGGACCTCCATCTCCACCCCTTCCGTGGTGGTGGTGTAGCCCTGGTCGTAGACCTGGGCGATGACGAAGAACCAGTGGTTGTCGCCTCCGCCGCCCTCGGTGTCCGTGGCCTCGAGGTAGGCCTTGCCGCCGTCGAAGTCCGGGTAGAACGGCGCGCCGTTGGTGCCCAGCTCGTCGAGATCGGCCACCATCTGCTGCTCGCCGGTGTACATGCGCACGTGGGGCAGGGCGTCGGTGCCGTCCAGGTTCGCCGAGCCCCGCACCAGCACGGGGCAGTCTCCGTAGGGCAGGTTCAGCTCGATCCAGTCGCTGTCGCCGGCTTCCTCGAGCAGCACGGGCACCGGGTAGAGGTAGCCGTTCTTCAGATCGCGATCGGCACCGGGGCTGTCGATGCTGTCTGTCTCGCTTGGGGGATCGCCATACTCCTGCAGGGTGAGCACGTAGCTGAAGTCGGACCCGCCGGCCTTGGGCTCGGTGTCGAAGGCGGTGGTGTAGTCCATGACCGCGATGTAGTAGGTGCCGGCTTCGGGGAAGTAGGTGTAGACGATGCTGTCGGAGCCGCTGACCGAGCCGCCGGTGGGGTAGTCGTCCTCCCAGGACAGCAGGTAGCCCAGGGCATCCAGGGTCGCGACGACGGTGTCCATCTCCTCACTCGCCTCGGGCTCGCCGCTCTCGGAGCCGGTGGGTCGGGTGGAGATGCGGGCGAACTGCCCGCCCTCGGTGGTCACCGCGTAGTAGTCCCAGTCCGAGGTGGGGTTGAGATAGCCGGTGACGGAGTCCTCCCACTCGAGGGTCGCGGCTTCTTCCAGGCTGTTGTTGCGATCGCCGTCGAGGCAGACGCCCGACTCGCAGATCTCCCAGTCATCGCACTCGATGTCGCCTGCGCACTCCGGCTCGGTGCCCGTCTCGCCCTCGGGCTGGGTGTCACGGGTGCCGTGGGTGACCTCATCGGGCCGGTTGCAGGCGCAGAGGATCGTCAGCAGAACGATGAGACGCATGGTGCCTCCCGGGGGTGGCACGCAATGTAGCCGGATCCTGCGGCGTGCGGGGATAAACCCCGCCCTTACGGGACTATGGGTGGCTCACAGCGCGAACTGGTCCTGCTCGCACAGCTCGAACATTGCGGCCAGCAGGTCGATGCTGCCCTGGACGTCGTCGGGGTGGACCATCTCGATGACCGAGTGCACGTAGCGGGTGGGTACCGAGATGCAGCCGGCGGCTGCGCCCGTGGCGCCACGCTGGATGGCCGAAGTGTCGGTGCCCCCCAGGGGCAGGACCTCGAGCTGGTGCGGGATGTCGCGCTCTTCGCAGGTGGCGCGCATGAAGTCCACCAGCTTCCAGTTGGGGATCACGCTCTTGTCGTAGGCCTTGATGGCGGTGCCTTCGCCCATCCGGGTGATGTACTGGTGCTTCTGGGCACCCGGCACGTCGTTGGCCAGGGTGACGTCCAGCGCGATGCCCACGTGGGGATCGACCTGGTGGGCGGCCACCGTTGCTCCCCGGATGCCGACCTCTTCCTGCACCGAGGCCACGGCGTAGATGTCCATCTTGTTGGACTTCATGGCCTTCATCGCCTCGATCATCACGAAGACACCGACCCGGTCGTCGAAGCTCTTGCCGTTGATCATCTCTCCGACCATGACGATGTCGCGCTCGCGGGTGACCACGTCGCCCAGGCGCACCAGCTCCTTGACCTCGTCGGCGGGCAGGCCGAGGTCGATGTAGAAGTCATCGAGCTTGGGGGGCTTGCCCTTCTCGGCGGCGGTCATGATGTGGATGGGCTTGGAGCCCATCACGCCCAGCAGGTCCTTGCGGCCGTGGACGATCACGCGTTGGGCGGTGAGGGTCTTGGGGTCGAAGCCGCCCAGGGTGATGAAGCGCAGAAAGCCCCTATCGTCGATGTGGGAGACCATGAAGCCGATCTCGTCCATGTGGCCGGCCGCCATGAAGCGTCCGCCCTCGGTGCCCTTCTTGGTGGCGATGACGTTGCCCATGGCGTCGACGCGGATCTCATCGCAGATTGGCTCGAGCTCGCGGATCACGATCTCGCGGATCTTCTCTTCACGACCGGGGGCGCCAGGGGCGGTGCAGAGCTCTTTCAGCAGGGGCAGGTTGATGGCCATGGTGGTCTCGCAGGCATGTGGCTCCGGCGTGGTAACCCATTGACCCCCCGTCTCGAATGCTCACGGCCGCTGAGCTGACAGCTGACAGCTGACAGCTCGCTATGCCACCTTGCGGCGTTCCTGCCACACACTGATGGACAGGGCCAGGGCCTTGCGGCGTTCGAGGGTGAGATCCACGAAGCGGGTACCCGCGGCCCGCAGGTTGGTGCCGGCTCGGTAGGGGCGCAGGTTGGCCACACGCAGCAGGGTGTGGAGGAAGGTGAAGGCCGTGGGGAGCAGCAGCCGGGCCTGGAGCAGGTCGCCGGGGTTCAGCGGCGTGCGGTAGGGATCGAAGAAGATACCCAGGCCGTCGGTGCTGATGTCGAGCAGGGAGAAGGTGCGGAAGCCCGGGGGCTGCCAAGGACCGTCGAGCTCCAGCTCGAAGGCGGGGTCGCCCAGGGTGGGGTAGCGATGGATCAGGCGTCGCTCGGAGGTCTGGATCCGGTTGGGTGGAGCGACGAGCCAGCGCCCCTGCTCGTCCACTCCGGCCATGGTGGACTCGAAGTGGTAGCTGACGTCGTTGTGGCTGTACTCGAGCTTGGCCGGCATGCCCCGCAGGGGCTTCTCGAGCCGGTCACCGTAGGCGTCGGTGGGTATGAACGGCAG
>CAZHIK010000281.1:0-9546 GCA_964532635.1 uncultured Enterobacterales bacterium | reverse complement strand
CCACCAGAGCACCTACCTGTCCCAGTACGGTCACATCCGACAGTTCGATCAGCTGCTGTCCTTGGAGCTGGCAGAAGCGGAGGGGCGCCTACAGGACGGCGCCATCGTCAGCGCTGTGGGCGCGGGCATCGGCTACTCCTGGGGGGCGGCGGCCTTCCGCTGGGGAGGTGAGGCGTGAGCGGGGCCACCGCGTGGACCCGCGCCTGCTTGGACAGCTGGAGCGATCTGCAGCGACGAGCTGCGGCGAGCTTCGACGTCATGCGCCCCGAAGGGGCCCCCGCGCCCCGCTGGGCCACCGAGGGACGGGACCTGGCGTTGCGCGATGCCGTCCACCTTCGGCTGTATGGTGAAGAGCCGAGCGGTGGTCCGAGGGTGCTGGTGGTCACCCCCCAGGTCAACCACAGCTACATCGCCGACTTCGCACCGGATCAGAGCCTGGTGCGAACCCTGCTGGCCTGCGACCTGGCCCGGGTGGGCGTGACCGACTGGCAGCCTCCACCGGACCGTCCGTACACCATCGCGGACTCCATCGACGACATCCTCGGGTGCATGGAGGCCGTGGGGGGACCGGTACATCTGGTGGGCTTGTGCCAGGGGGGCTGGCAGAGCGCCATCGTAGCGGCCCTGTACCCGGAGCGGGTGGCCAGCCTCACCATCGCCGCGGCGCCCATCGACACCCACGCGGGGCAGACGGCGCTGCACGCGTTCTCCCTGGGCTTGCCCATGGCCTTCTTCGAGAGCGTGGTGGCCGCGGGGGGCGGCCGGGCCAAGGGCGGCATGCTCGCTACGGGCTTCGACCTGCTCAGGCCCTTCGAGCGCTTCACCTACCACCCCGCTTCGCTGTTCTGGGGCGCGGACGACGCGGCCTTCCTGGGCCGCTTCGAGGCTCTGCGCAACTGGTACCGGCTCAACAAGGACATCGCCGGTGAGCTGTACCTCGAGGTGGTGAGGGACCTCTTCCAGCGCAACCTGCTCCACGGCAATCGCCTCGAGATCGGCGAGCGTCGTGTGAACCTGCCCGACATCCGCTGCCCGGTGAGCCTGGTGGCCGGCACCCGGGATCACATCACCCCTCCGGAGCAGGTCTGGGCCCTCGAGGAACACCTGCGTCCGGGGCAGGCCCGGCGGTGGCTGGTGGAGGCTGGGCACATCGGGGTCTTCGCGGGCCGCAACGCCCTGGCGACGGCCTGGCCGGAGATCGCTGGGCGCTGGTGTGACGGAGATCCCGCGCCCAGCTAGCGCTCGAAGCTCCAGCTGCCCGCCTGGCGCTCGAAGCTCCAGCTGCGTTCGCCGGGATCGGGACCCCACTCGAGGCCCTTGCACCACGGCACGGTCTCGGGCTGCAGGATGTAGGGCAGCACGACGTGGCGCACGTGGATGTGGTCGGCTTCCCAGTCGATGACCACGAACTGGGGGGCGCCGAAGGGCACGCCCAGGGCGCCAGCGTTCACGCAGGGCACGCCGTCGACCCGCTCTGCGTAGGGGGCCTCGTGGATGTGGCCGCAGACCAGTAGCTCGAAGCGCCCCTCGCCGAGCAGCTCGCGCATCGCCTTGGAGCCAGCGTGCTTGCCCTGAGTGGTGGTGTCCACCGCGGCGTCGATGGGGGGGCAGTGGGCCAGCAGGATGTCCGCGCGCTCCCGAGGGCGGTGGCGGAGCATGTCCTCGCTCCACTCGTAGGGGAAGCCCCACTGGTTGGGACCCGAGCCGCCGATGCCCCAGACCCTGAGCCCTGCCACCTGGAGCACCCGGTTGTCCACGTTGCGGGCCAGGGCGCGGTCGGGCAGGGTGGGCAGGTCGTGGTTGCCGGGAACGTAGAGCACCGGACGATCCAGCTGGCTGACCCGGTCGAGCACGGCCAGAGCGGTGCCCTCGAGGTCACGCTCCGCTCCCAGGTCGCCAACCATCAAGATGGCGTCTGGATTTGTGTTGTAGACCTGCGGAAGGACCAGCTCGAGCTTGTCGAGCGCGCCGTGGACGTCGCCGATGATGGCCAGGCGAGGCATGGCTCCTCCGTGGAGCCCAAGTTGCACACCGGTCGCGCTTAGTCCAGTGAGGCGAACACCGACAGGGGCAGCGACACGCGGGCAGCCCAGGCCATCTCGTTGTGTTCGGCGTCGGGTTCCCACCAGTGCCAGAGGTCCTGCTCCCAGACGTAGCCCAGGCCCTCGAGGGTCTCGACCATCTGCAGGGTCTCGCAGTAGTTGTCCCGCGCCGTGGGATCGTCGTCCTGGATGCCGTCGCCGTCGCTGTCGTAGCAGGTTCCGGTGCCACCCGAGTCCAGGTAGAGCGCCGTTCCGCGTCGCCCGGAGGAGGCGTAGCGCTCGATGATGGTCTCGTTGTCGGCGCCGATGCTACCCCAGCCCAGGGTACCCGACATGCTGGCCGCGAAGGCGTACTCCCCTGGGTAGCGATCGGCGATGTGCAGCGAGATGAGCCCCCCCAGGGAGGAACCCAGCAGGCCGTGCAGGTCGGCTTCACCGTACTGCTCGGCCGCCCACGGGCGCAGCTGTTCCTGCACGAAGGCCGCGTAGGTATCGCCCCACCCGCCGTACCAGCTGCCGTGGATGCGGTCCTGGACGTGGGTGTACTCCTCCATGCGGTCGGCGGTGTTGTCGTTGGCCACCACCAACACGCCGTCGGGCAGGGCATCCTGGAGCTGCCAGCCGCCCCAGATGGCTTCGGGATCGAAGAGATTCTGGCCGTCGTGGGCGTACAGCACTCGATCGAAGCTGCCGCCGGCCGGCACCCAGACCCGCACCGTCCGAGCACTCAGATCCTGGGCGTCGAAGCGGGGCCAGCGCTCGAGGTGGGCCCGCTGGGCCCGAACCAGGCTGAGCTCGCCGTTGTCGTCGTACAGGTAGCGCCTGGCCCAGGCATCGGCGGCCCAGCTCGAGGCGTCCTGGGTGAGCTTGTAGCCGGCGTCGGAGGGGGAGGGGACCTCCAACTCGGCCCAGTACAGGAAGCCGTGCTGGCTCATGGGTTGGCCGGCCCAGCTGTCGAAGTCGCCGCCCACCAGCCAGTCTCCGCTGCCGCAGTCGCAAGCGAACAGGTAGCTGCCGGACTCTGTCTCGAGGGGCCAGCCGCAGGACCCGGCCACCTCGGCCAGCAGGTCCTGGACCTGGTTGCGCGTGGGCTCGGAACCCTCGATGAGCGTGCGCACGGCCTGTTCGTCGGCGGTGCAGTCCGTCGTGGACAGTGTGCCCGTCTCTCCGGTGTCGTCCAGTGTCGTCCCGCTGTCGTCGCCAGGCTCATGGCTGGGAGGGCATCCCAGCAGTAACACCAGCAGCAGCGCGGGGGTCATGCTCGAATGTCCTCGCCCCCGTCCACCCGGATGCAGTTGCCGGTCATCCAGTGGGTGCCGGGTCGGGACAGCTCGAGCAGGCAATGGCCGACGTCCTCGGGGCGTGTGATCCGGCCCGATGGATTCCCTTCGCTGGCCAGGCGCAGCATGTCCTGGTGATCCGGGATGACCTTCAGTGCAGGGGTGTCGGTCACGCCAGCCATGACGGCGTTGACGGTGACCCCGCGGGGTGCGAGCTCCACCGCCAGCTGACGGACGATGGCCTCGAGGGCGGCCTTTGCGGTGCTGACAGCGCCGTAGTGGCGCCAGACCTTGTGGGAACCAGCGGAGCTCAGGGCGAAGACCCGCCCGCTCGAGGGCGGCGGACCCTCGAGGGTGGGCGCGGGCCGACGAGGCTCGGGGGTGCCCCCCAACAGATCAGCGGCGACGAGGTCGCGCACCCACCAGGCCAAGCTGGTGGCCATGACCTCGAGGGTCATCGCGACCTGGCGCTCCCGGAGGGGCTTGCTGTCCGCCGCGGGGACGAAGGGGCCCATGCTGCCGAAGGCCAGGGAGTGAACCAGCACGTCCACGCGTTCACCGGCATCCACCAGCGCGCGGATCACCGCGGCGCGCTGCTCGGGATCCGCGGCGTTGCGGTTGAAGAACCGCACGGAAGCGCCCCCGGCTTCGAGCTCCTGTACCAAACCGCGAACGCGAGGCATGGCCGGTCGGCGGTCGAGATGGACACCCAGGATGTCGTAGCCGTGGTGGGCGAACACGCGGGCGCAGCCCGCGCCGATGCCCGACGAGGCCCCCAGGACCAGCAGCCGAGGCCGCGCCTGGCTCATTCCTTGGCACCCTCCTCGATCTCGGCGGGGGCGGCCTCGGGGGCAGCAGGCTCCGCGGGAGCGGCGTCGGGCTCGGCGGGCTCGGCCGGGGCGTTCTTGTAGGTCTCGACCACCACCGCGGCCTCGCGCAGCTCCTCGAGGTACTCCTGACGGATGCTCTGCTCGAGCTCGGCGGAGATCTGCTCCTTCACCTCTTCGAGGGGCTTGCTGTCGCGGCGATCGAGCACCTTGAAGATGTGGATGGTCTGGCCCATGGCCTTGGGACCGACCAGGCCTCCCTTGGCGGCGCTGTCGAGGTCCGCGCGGATGGGCGGGGCCAGCATCTTGGGCTCGAGCCAGCCG
The DNA here is from genome assembly GCA_964532635.1 of uncultured Enterobacterales bacterium. Lineage (GTDB taxonomy): Bacteria > Myxococcota_A > UBA796 > UBA796 > JAFGLY01 > CALDOK01. Next base: position 5,073 of record CAZHIK010000281.1, on the reverse strand, counting down.
ATCTCACCGCCCTTGCCAGCGGTCATGCTGTCCTTGCTGTTGGTCTTGGCCAGGGCGGCGAAGTCGCCACCGGCGTCCAGCTCGGCCTTGACGCGCTCGGCCTCGGCCATGTCGACGAACATGATGTGGGCCAGCTTGAACTCGGGCTGGGCGTACTGGACCTGGTGGTCGTCGTACCAGGTCTGGATGCGCTGATCGGTGAGGCGCTCGGCGACCACCTGACGCACCATGGCCTCGGCCAGGGCGGTGCGGACGGCCATGGCCATGTCCTGCTGGACCAGCTGCTGCTCGTGGATGCCGGCCTCGATGGCCTTCTGGTAGAGCAGCTCGCTGGCGACCAAGGACTCCACGAGCGGGGTCTGGTCACCCATGGCCTCCACCTGGGCGCGGACCTGCGGGGGCAGGCTGCGCATCACCGCATCGAGCATGTCGGACTTGACGGGCGTGCCGTTGACTGTGGCGATGGACTCGGTGTTGGTGCTGGGGAACTCGCCCGGGGTGGCGGTGGTGGCCTGGGGCTGGCAGGCGGTGAGGCCCAGCGAGAGCAGGCCGGCGAGGACGGGCAGGGGAGTGCGGAACATGGAATCTCCAGGAGCGACCGGGCGCGGATCTTCCGGTCGTAGGGCGCCGGGTACTTACCGCCGTGGCGGCAGCAGGGCAATCGCGGGGCTTGGCCTGGCTGCATCGGCGGCTGGTTCGTAAGACGTCCACTCCGTCAGCCGCCATCTTGCGCCGGTCCCCCTGGTCATCGTGGAGCTCGAGGTGGGCTCGCCGGGGGGCACCTGCTGGTCCGGTGAGATCCGCTGCAGCTCCGAGAGGTCGAAACCCTGTCCACTCCCGATGGACCGCGCTATCCTCCAGGGCGTCTCGAGCTCCGATGGAGGGCTCCGCGTGATCCGATCCCCGCGCCCCGCGCTCCGCGCACTGCTGCCCCTGCTGGGGCTGGCAGCCCTGGGCTGCGCCGAGAAGCCCGGCTCCGACAACGTGGTGATCATCACCTGGGACGCGGTCAGCGCGCGCATGTTCTGGGGCGGTGACGAAGGCTGGGACACCATCCCCAGGGTCGATGAGCTGCATGCCGAGTCGGCCGTCTTTCCCCACACCGCCACCACCCGGGGGCTCACCGGGCCCGCCCTGGCCTCCATGCTCACCGGGGCCTATCCGCGCGACAACCACGTGCGGAAGTGCAACACCACCGCCGAGATGACCACCCTGCCCGAGCGCTTTGCGAAGGCCGGCTACCGCACGCTGGGCTTCTCCTCCAACCAGTGCCAGCTCATGGACGCGGGCACCGACGTGCGCTTCTGCACCAGCGCCCGCGAGTACGAGGCCAACTCTCGCCGTCAGCGTGACGTGGACCTCGAGGACGCCCTGCTCGCCGAGCTGGACGATCTCGGCTCGAAGGAGCGGCTCTTCCTCTGGTACCACCTCACCGAGCCCCACACTCCGTTCGAGAAGGTGGATGGCTGGTACGAGGAGTACCACCCCGAATCCTACGAGGGCTCCCTCGTGGCCGCCTCCGAGACCCAGCTGTACAACATCGTGGTCGACGGCGGTCCCTACAGCGACGAGGACAAGCGCTACCTCGAGGCGGTCTACGCCAGCCAGCTGCGGGACACCGACGGCCGGGTGGGACGGTTGATCGACAAGCTGCGTGAGCTGGATCGCTACGACGACGCCGTGGTGGTGCTCGGCTTCGATCACGGCGAAGAGCTGTATGACCACAACGGCTACTTCTTCCACGGCTGTTCGATCTACAACAGCGTGATCGACGTGGTCTACTCCTTCCGTGCGCCGGGCGTCACCGACTCCGGCTCCTGGCACGAGGGCTGGGTGAGCGCCGTGGACGTGGCCCCCACCGTGGTGGAGCTGGCCGGCGCCTTCGACTGGGAGGGCAAGAAGGTGGGGCGCTCCCTGGTGGAGACCATGGACGGTGGCTCTGAGCTCGACGAGCCGGTGTTCTTCGAGCGCGGTGTGGAGACAGCGGGCATCGTCTGGCACGACTACAAGTACGTCTACAGCGGCGACACCACCTTCTCGGACTGCCAGCCCTATCAGACCCTCGGCGGCCACTACCCCACCGAAGAGCGGGAGCTGTACGACCTGCTGCGAGATCCCGACGAGCTCGCCAACCTCGCTGGGCAGGGCGAGAGCCAGGAGGACGAGCTCCACCAGCGGCTCTGTGACTGGGTGCTCGAGAGCACCTGGTACAACGAGGCCACCGACACCACCAACCCGCTGGTGCTGGCCTGCTTGCAGGGGCGCTGACCCCAGCCGCTACTCGGTGTCTGTGTCTTCGGTGTAGCAGCCGCGCCGGCCACCGTTGGTGATGGCCTCACCTTCGTTCTCGGCGACCACGGCGTCGGGCCACATCACGGTGCCCACGAACCAGCGGTCGTCGTACTCCATCACCTCGCTGACCTCGTAGGCCACTCCACCGTCGAGGTAGACCCGCACGGTGGCGACCACCGCGCCCGCACCGTTGTCGCGGAAGTAGTGGACGTGCATGTCGTAGTTGCCGTCGGCTGGGGCGTTGAGGTTGATGTTCTCGGGGCCGTACCCGGTGACGTCGTCCAGATCGAGGGAGGGATCGTCGGAGCTCACGCCCTCGACGCCCCACTCGGGGTTGACGTTGCAGTAGTTGCAGTCGGTGGGCTTGAGGAAGATGGGGGTGCCTTCCTGGGCCAGGTGAAGGTCGAGGTCGGAGTTGGGGGAGTCCCAGAACATCTCCACGTGGATCTTGTCGGAGGGCAGCACGTTGATGTTGTGCTTGGCGGGGGCCGAGGCCACGCCCGACTCGTTGACCACTACCAGCTGCACCTGGTACTCGCCGGCCAGGTCTACGTACAGGTCGGTGAAGTCGTCCACCGCGCTCGAGATGTGACCACCCGATCCGGTGGGCCAGCCGGTGAGGTTCCAGTTGAACTCGAGCTCTTCTCCCCGCGGATCGTAGGAGCTGGAGCCGTCGAGCATGAAGGTCTCGAGGGGCTCGCTCTCTTCGGGGCCTTCGATGATGGCCACGGGGTACTCGTACTCGCAGTCGTCGGCGTCGCAGTTGCCCAGCATGATGAGATCGGTGGTGGTCTCGTCGGGATCGTTGCTGACGATGGAGAGCACGCCGTAGTCGCCGGTGGCTACGGTGGGGGTGTAGTTGATGATGATGACGAACTGATCGCCGTCCGGGCTGACGGTGACGCCTTCGGGATCGGTGATCAGCTCGAACGCCCCCGCTCCGCTCTGCAAGGAGGAGGCCACGTATAGATCGCCGTCGCCCACGTTTTCGAGCATCACGTAGGCAGTGGAGGTCTCGCCCACCTCGACCTGGCCGAAGTCCAGCGAGGAGGGATCGAGGTTGATGTCGGGGGTGGGGGCGTGGGTGCCGGTGCAGGTGACGGGGATGTCCACCTGTTCGTGGTCCGGGTCGTTGCTGGTGAGCCGGATGGTGTCGGTGTAGACATCGTAGGTGGTGGGCAGGCAGGTGACGTACAGCACCGCGCGGTCGTCCCGCTCCACCTCGATGCTGTCGAGGTCCTTGGTGAGCTGGGTGACCGCGCCATCGATCCAGCTGATGGAGTCGATCACCAGGGTGGCCTTGCCCGAGTTGATCAGCTCGATGCGCTCTTCGGCACTGTAGTCCACCACCACCTCGCCGAAGTCCAGCGAGTCCGGGGCGACCGTCAGCACCGGGGTGAGGGCATGGATCTCGGTGTCCGGCGCGGGGCAGCCGAGGGTGAGGGCGAGGGGGGCGAGGGTGAGCCAGCGGGTCATGGTCTCCTCCGGAGGGGGTCTCCATCTCGAGGAAGCATACTCGCCACCGCCGGAGGCCGCACGCCCCTTCTTGTCGGTGCTTCGCGCCGATCGGGCGGGTGGACGGAGCCTGCGTTACCCTGCAGGGCGTTCATGGAGGGTTTCCCGTGCTGCGCTTCACCCCATGGCTCATCGCCGCGTCCTTCGTGGGCTGCGACGCCTGCTCGGGCTGTTTCGAGCCCGAGTTTCCCAACGATCCCGACCAGCCCGTGACCGGCGAGACCGATCCACCGGAGGACACCGGCGAGCCGTGGCCCAGCGCGCCGAGCAGCGCGTCGCGCCCCCCCTGCGACGTCCCCGAGACCGAGCCCAACGACGGGATGGACCAGGCCAACGCCTTCGAGCTCGAGCAGACAGCCTGTGGCTGCTTCGAGCAGGACGAAGACGGCGAGTGGCTGGTCTTCCCTGCCGGTGACGCCGCCTGGCTGCGGGTCGAGGTCACCGCGGCTGGAATGGGCAGCGCTGCGGACGTGTCTTTCGCCATCAACGCCCTCGAGACCTTCGCCAACACCGTCATCTCCCCCACCATGTACTGGGAGGACCCCTGGATCGTCTTCCCAGCCCTGGGCGACTCGGAGTACCACCTGTACCTCAGCGAGCGGGCCAACCAGTTCGGAGAGGACTACGAGTGGGAGGTGCTCGCCTCCGAAGACAAGGCCCCGGTGGAGTGGACGGTCGAGGAGGTCGAGGACAACGACCTCGCGACCGAGGCCCAGACCGTCGAAGCCGGGGAGGTGATCTTCGGGATCATCTCGGAGTCCAACGACTACGACTGGTACCACATCCCGGTGCCCGACTCCGACGGAAAGATCAGCTGGGACATCAACGTCGAGGCCTACACCAGCGGCAGCCCCCTGGCGTCCCGCATCACCCTGTACCCCGCGGAGATCGTGGGTGGGGACATGGACGACGTGGACTGGCTCGCCACGGCCTGGTCCGACTCCGAGGAGTTCGACATGGACCCGCGCATCGAGATCCAGTCCGAGGGCGCGACCGACTGGTACCTGGTCATCAAGAATCCCACCACCAGCGGCTCGGGTCGAGGCAGCCCCTTCCACTGGTACACCATCAGCATCGACAACGACCAGGAGTGATCCTGGAGGAGGAGACATGACCCGCAGCACGCTGTTCGTGGTGCTCGCGATGAGCCTCGGCGCCTGTCAGTGCAACGAGGATCCCGAGGACACCGCGCCCCCCGAGGGCGACACCGACACCGACACAGACACCGACACCGACACCGACGCCGACACCGACGCTGACACCGAC
>CAZHIK010000280.1:0-9554 GCA_964532635.1 uncultured Enterobacterales bacterium | reverse complement strand
CCAGGCCTCCCGCATGGCGGGGGCGATCTGGTGTCCCACGCCGTCGTAGCTGTGCACGGCCACGTCGTAGCCCACGCCTCGCAGGGCCTCGACACTCTGAAGCATGGGCTCGATGGGCACCACGTCGTCGGCGGTGCCGTGGAAGACGATGACAGGGGGCGAGTCGGAGGGGGCCTGCTCGGGCACCAGGTTCAGCGCCATGTCGCCCCCCACCGGCAGCGCCGCGGCGATCTCCTCCGGCCAGCCGGCCGCCACCGCGAAGCTCACCATGCCCCCCTGGGAGAAGCCCGTGATCACCGGCTCCCCGAGGATGGGGTAGTGCTCCTCTGCGTGGTGAAGCAGGGCGATCACCGGCTCGCAGGCCTCGTGGACCCGGTGGCCGAAGGCCTCGCGATCGGGGTCGCCGCGCCGAAAGCCGAACCAGGAGCCGCCGCCGCGCGCCGTGGGGTGGGGCGCCAGGGGCAGGATCACCCGGGCGGGCAGCTCGAGACCTGCGAAGGCGCCGGCGAAGCGCTCCGGCCGGCTGCCCATGCCGTGGATGGCGATCAACAAGGGCAGGGCCTGGTCCTCGGTGGCACCGCCGGTGAGCAGCACCTCGTGCTCCAGCAGCGCGGGCTGAGGGGCAGGGGCTGGCTGCGCCTGTTCGGCAGGCGCGGGGGCCTCAACCGGGTCGGCACTGCAGGCGACCAACAGCAGGAGCAGGGGCAGGCTTCGCATGGGGACTCCTTTCTCTCGCGCACTCACCAGGCGTACCATGGGGGCGACCAATGGGCCTCCTGACCACCATCGCCAGCGTGTCACTCGTCCTCGGCTGCCTCGCCTGGTGGGGCATGGCCGCCATGATCCACCGCAACCTGCGCCCGACGCCGTGGCTGCGGCAGCTCAGCCCACCGGAGCCCAAGCCCTGGCCCTCCGTGAGCGTGGTGGTGCCCGCCAAGGACGAAGCGTCCACCCTCGCCGACGCCATGCGCACGCGACTGGCCGAGGACTACCCGGAGTTGGAGATCGTGCTGGTGGACGATCGCTCCACCGACGGCAGCGGCGCCATCGCCGACGGGCTGGCCGATCGGCACGGGCAGCTGCGGGTGCTCCATCTCGAGGAGCTCCCCAGGGGCTGGCTGGGCAAGGTCCACGCTTTGCAGCAGGGGGCCGAGGCCGCCACCGGGGAGTGGCTGCTGCTCACCGACGCCGACGTCCACATCGCCCCGGGCACCCTGCGTCGGGCCGTGGCCCACTGCGAGCAGCGGAGCCTGGACTTCCTGGCCATGGTGCCCCGCCTGCGCCCGGTGAGCACGCTGCTGGACGCGACGCTGGTGGTGTTCCTGCAGCTGATCAGCATGGGCCTGCGGCACCGGGCCGTGGAGGATCCCGACTCGGAGGTGGGCATGGGTTCGGGCTCCTTCACCCTGGTGCGCCGCTCCCTGTTGCTGGAACACCGCCTGCTCGAGCGTGTGCGCCTCGAGGTGGCCGACGACCTCGCCCTGGGCCTGGCCGCCAAGGCCGCGGGGCTGCGCTGCAGCGTGCTGCTGGGGGGCGAGACCGTCCAGGTGACCTTCTACCCGAGCCTGGGAGCCATGTTCCGGGGCTCGGAGAAGAACGGCTATGCGGTGCTGGGTCGCTACAGCTTGTGGCGCACCTGGCTGTCATCGCTGGCCTTCCTGGGGGTCTGGCTGGCCCCGCTGCTGGCCTTGGCGGCCTGGTGGCAGCCGGCGGTCCAGATCCTGGGAGCGGTGACGCTCGTGCTGGCCACCGTGCAGCTGGGGGGCCTGGCCCGCAGCAACGGCTGGAGCCCCATCGTTGCGCTGCTCTGGCCGGTAGGCGCCACGCTGTTCGCGGCCATGATGATCCGCTCCGGCTGGCTGGGCTGGCGGCGGGGTGGGCTGGTGTGGCGGGACAGCTTCTACCCCACCGACATGTTGAGACGAGGATCTACGGACTCGATGGGAGGCGTATTCTCGAACGCGGGGAAGAGGAACTCGGACCAACAGCGATGAGCCCAGCCCGCTGGTGAGTCGCCTTGGGCGTCGCCGGGGGAAGAGCCGGGCCGCTCCGTAGCGCCCTCGAACACAGTGATCTCAACGACCTTCCAGGCGCCATCGGAAAAAAAAGCCCTCGAGCTTGCGGACTATCCGTGATGGTGTGTATAAAGACATACACACCGGATCACGCCGGCCCTCATCCCGCAGGAGCCCCCATGTCCCAGCCCGATCTCGTCGTCGTCGAGAACCTCCGTCGCGGCCGTGGCCGCTTCGAGCTCGAGGTCCCCCGCTGGTCCGTGCCCCCGGGCGTGGTGGTGGGCGTGGTGGGTCCCAACGGCGCAGGCAAGACCACCCTGCTGCGCCTGCTGCCAGGCCTGGACAAGACCGACGGCGGGACGGTGAGCGTCTTCGGCATGGACCCCTGGAAGGCCCCCGAGAAGGTTCGCCTCGAGCTGGGCTTCATGAGCGATGACCAGGCCCTGTTCAACCTGCGCATCCACAAGCTGCTGTGGGTGCTGTCCGGCTACTACCCCAGCTGGGACGCGCAGCTCGTGGAGCAACTCCTCGAGCGCTTCCAGCTCGATCCCGGCCGCAAGGTCAGCCAGCTGTCCAAGGGCGAGGCGGTGCGCATCCGCCTGGTGGTGGCCATGGCCCACCGCCCCCGCCTGCTGGTGCTCGACGAGCCCGCCGCCGGGCTCGATCCCGCTGGCCGCCGCGCCCTGCTGCAGACGGTCCTCGAGGTGGTGGGCGACGAGCGCTGCTCGGTCATCGTCAGCTCCCACCAGCTCACCGACCTCGAGCGCATCACCGACCGCCTGCTGGTGATCCACGAAGGCAAGGTGCTGCACGAGGGCGCCACCGACGAGCTGGTCCCCGAGGGCCAGACCCTGGAAGAGGCCATGGTGGGCTGGAGGGCGCTGTGAGCCCGGAGTCCTCCCGCTCCCCAGCCGCCATCCACCTGCGTGGTTTGCTGCGAACCCTCCGGGGGGTACCCGAGGCCAAGCTGTACATGGCAGGCAGCGTCGTCACCCTGGCGATCGTCACCTGGTCCGCCACGGCGGGCTTTCGTGGTGAGCACGGCTTCGCGACTCTGTGGATGGCCGCCACGGGCTGGACGGCCCTGTGGACACGGTTCTCGGTCACGGACAGGCCCACCGCCGCTCGCGTGATGTTGCCCGTCCCTCCACTGCAGCGCTCCCTGGTGGAGGCTGGGCTGTGCTGGTCGCCTGCGGTCGCCCTCGCTCTGTTCGGGGCCGTGCTCGCCTGGAGCATGGGCACCGGCTGGCACGAACTGCTGTCCACCGTCATCGAGCTCGAGACCGAGCCCATGCCGCTGGCTGCGCGACTGATGCTCACCCTCGCCCTGGTGTCGCTGGCGTTCCCGTTCGTGCTCGTTCCGCTGCTCCACGAAGGCGTGGACCTATTCGTGGGCTACTCCCTCCCGGTGCTGCTGCTGGCCGCAGCCTGCGCGCTCGGGATCACCAGCACGACCACGGGCCTGTTCGCGACGACCGGCCTGCTCACCTTGCAGGTACTGCTCTGCCGCTCGATGGACGGGTCATCCGCGTGGAGAACGGTCTCCTCAGTGACGCTCCCAGGCGCCATGCTCGGCGGAGGCCGCAGGGCCCGAGCGGGCTGTGATCCTGTCCGTCGCCTGCACTCCGAGCTGTGGCGAGGCCTGGCCTGGGTGCTTCCCGCCGCGCTGCTGTTGACCACCCTGGGCTGGGTGCTCCTGCTGCACCTGGGCTCGCGCTCGGTCGACTTCCTGGGCAGCAGCTACGCCATGCTGCCGATGGTCCTGGTCATCCCGCGGGGCCTGGCCGCCGTGTCCATCCTCGGGCTGCCCCTCGGCCTGGCGATCATGTTGCGCAGCGCCGGCACCTCGGCATGGAACCCGATCCCCGTCTCGCGCTTCGAACTGGCCAGAGCTGCCCGGACCCACCTCGTGGTCTGCGCCATGGCCTTCCTGCTGCTGGACATCGCGCTGGCGGTCTACTCGATGCGGTTCTGGCGGCCCGATGGGCAGCTGGCGATGACGCTGGCCATCAGCTTCGCGCTGGCCACCACCGTCCAACCGGCCGCGGTGCTGGGCGTGGTGCTCGCCCTCAGCCCCCGGCAGAGAACAGAGGGCGTCGCGGGGCTGGCCGTGGCCCTGGGTGTCGCCATCCCTGTCTCGATGATCCTGACCTTCCCGTCCATCATCATCGGGAGCATGGGTCAGGTCCTCACCGACCAGGGTGTGGTCCAGGGCGTGGCCTGGGACGTGCTGTCCGTGGCGACCAGCATCGGCCCGACCGTCCTCATCGCTGTGGTGCTCTGGGCCTACACCCTCCGCGTCACCCGCCGCTTGCTCGCGGTGGAGGCACGATGAGCCCCCTCCCCCTCCAGCTCTCCGCCGCCTCGGGCGTGCCCTTCTACCGCCAGGTGGTGGACCAGATCTCCGCGCTGGTGCGCTCCGGACAGCTCCCTCCGGGCACCCGCATGCCCTCGGTGCGCGAGCTGGCCGCCCAGCTGATGGTCTCGCTCATCACCGTGCGCCGGGCCTACGCCGATCTCGAGGCCGCCGGCCTGGTGGTGAGGCGACAAGGCCAGGGCACCTTCGTGGCCGAAGATGTGGGCCAGGCCTCCAAGGCCCGCGCCCAGGAGCAAGCCTACGAAGCCCTCGAGCGTGCGGTGCGCCACGCGATGCAGCTGGGGCTCTCCCCCGGCGAGGTCCTCGAGGCCGTGCAGCTCGCGCTGCAGACCAACGGGGCGGCGTCATGAACCCCGCTATCGCCCACACCCGCGGCATCCTCGCCATGCTGCACCCATCCCGCCCCTCCGCCGGCCGAGCCTGGGGCAGCCTGGCCTTCGGCTTCCTGGGGCTGGTGCTGGCCGGCCGCTACCTGGACCATGTCGAGATCGGAGACCGGCTCTTCGCCGCCATGTGGCTGCTCTTCGCCAGCGCGGGGCTCTCCGGCCTCCGGCAGGCGTGCTGGTCACCCCGCACCGGCACGCTGGCGCCGCTGCCCATCGGCCGCGTGTACAGGCTGTTCGTAGAGGCCGCGGCCTACCTTGGCCTGGTGCTGGCCATCGCCCTGCCCCTCTACATCGGCCAGACGATGTTGGGGCTGCGCTGGCGCAGCGTGCTGGCCCCGGTGCCCGACACCGCAGGGATCTACCTGCTCACCGAGCTGGCCTGGCTGGGTGCGGCCACCATGTTGCTGCTGCCGCTGCTGGTGGCCACCGCGCCGGGCGAGGCCCGCCAGGGCCCCCTGGCCATGCTGCGGCTGCTGCTGCCATGGCTGCCCATGGGCGTGGCGGCGCCAGCCGGCTGGCTCGATGATCCCCGCGGCCTGTGGCTCACCGTAGCCGCCATGTGGGCCACGACCGGCCTGCTCCTGGCCCTGCGCCGCACCGGCTGGGAAGACTGGTGGCCACAGCTGCCCGACCTGTCACGACGAAAGGACCCGCAGCGGCCTGGCCTGGCACACCCTGCGCGGGTGGACGCGGACTTCCGTGACGGCTTGCGCCACGGGCTGGGCTGGGGGCTGGGCCTCTGCGCCCTCGCGTGGCCTCTGCTCGCGCTGTCCTCCCGCGGCATCGTGGACGAGCGCTGGCAGATCGCGGCAGCCCTCGCCATCGCCTTCTCCTTCCTGGTGGCGACGCAGCTGGCCATGCGGATCCCCGTCGAAGCCCATCTCCCCAACTGGACGCCAGAGACCCTGCCCTGGACCCTGCTGCCGATACCCCGGGGCACCATGCAGGGACGGATCCACAGGTCCCAGGCCCTGGCCTGGCTGGTGCTCGCGCCGCTGCAGCTGCTCGCCATGGTGCTGGTCAGCCAGGGCATGGCAGGCAACAGCCTGGGCCTGGTGGGGGTGGACTTCTGCTTGGCCATGCTGCTCCCGACGATGCCCATCGTGATGCTCTGGGAGGGGCGCTTCGCCAGCTCGCCCAGCCCCGCCGGGCCGCTGCCGCGGGTGGCCTTCGTCGTGCTGGCCGCGCTGACCGTGATGCTCACCCTGGTCGGCGGCTTCTGGCTGGTGGATCAGCTCCCCATCATTCTGAACGAGGCTCCCATGGGCTGGGTCGAGGCCTGCAGCCGCACCGGCGCCATCGCGGGCCCCCCCGCCCTGCTGGGACTGGCCTGGCTGGCCGCGGGCCGGCTCATCATCCAGCGCGACATCGCCCGCCAGCGCGAGGGCTAGGCTCATCGCAGCACGCCACACCAGCAGCACCCGAGGGCGCTCTGCTCACCGAGGTCACCGTGCTCACCATCGCTCTGCTTCCGCTCGTGCTCATGGCCTGTGCCAGCAAGGCGCCCATTGCCACCGAGCCCAGCCTGGGTCACACGAACGAGCCCCCCATCACGTGGAGCATGGGGAACGCTGGCCAGCAGGGCACCCAGGCAGCGTACCTGCACCAGACTCATCCTGGCGAGCTCTTCGGTCGGGCACACAGGGAGTGGGGCCACGGCCACATCGACTGCCTGCGGGCAGGGGCGGTGCGAGCCCAGGAGAACATCGATCTGAGCTGGTGCTCGCAGCTGCGCATCGACACCAACGGCCGGTGGCGGGTGCTGGGCCTGGACTTCGTCGAGGGAGGAGAGCGCCAGCTGCGCGCCTGCCTGATCCGGGCCCAGGAATCCGAGCCCCCAGCGCGCTCCCTGCCCGACCCCGTCACGGCGCACTCCTGCGTCAGGGCGATCACCCACTTCAGCGACGAAGCGCTGCAGATCTGGCGGGACGATCCGGACGCCTGGATGCCGCAGATGATCCGCGACGAGCCCGCCTCCGGCCTGGTCGGCGAGCCCCTCGTCGGGGTGCCGGGCTGGCTCGGCACCGGTGACCTCCCGGGGGGGGCGGGCCCGGGCCGGGCTGAGCGATCAGCCACGGCGATACTGGCCGTGAGGGACCTTCGAGAGCCCCTGCGCGAGTGTTACGGCCACTACGCGGCCTGGGTCCCTCCCCCGCCGCCGCTGTGGGCCTGGTTCGACCTGGTCTGGACCACCGACAACGCGCACTATGTCACCACCCCGCTGGACGCCGTGGACAGCATCAGCCGCTTCTCGAACTGTGTCACGGTTCGACTCCCTCAGCCTCCAGATGGCACAGCCACTCACGTGGTTCGGATCGAGGTCGAGGTCCAGCCCGAGCCACACTGAGGGACATCACCATGCACCGCCCGCTGCACCGAGTCCTCGCCGCACCGCTTCACAGCCCTCGTCGCTGGGTGCGGGTGTCGCTCCTGCTCGGCCTGTACTCGCTCCTCGCCCTCGGCTGCTCGGAGTGTGATCTGGTGTGCACCTGCACCCGGGGCTGCGACTGCACCGAGGGCTGCTGTGGCTCGGGGGGGCCTGTGGACCGCCGCGGCTGCGGCTGTTCCAGGGGCACAGGTCTGGTGTCTCCGCTGGACAGCGTCGTCGCTGCCCACATCTCCAGCACGGCGGCCGACGACGCCGAGCTCGCCATGACCCTTTGCGGCTGGGAAACCCCCGGCCTGCTCGGCGTGAGCGCCCGCCGGGTTCCGCACCTGGCGAACTTCGGAGGGTACTTTCGGGTCGAGCTGCACGGACTCCCAAGGCCCCCCATCGACGCCGTCTCGGCCGCCACAGCCCCGCCCATCGAGGAACAGCAGCCCTGCAGTGGGATCCTCTGGGTCGAGATGAGGGTGTTCGAGGGCACCTGGTCCATCTTCCAGACCAGGGTGGTGAAGGTCCACACGCCGGGAGTGGAGCGGAGTCGCCGCAGCGACGGACGCGATCTCGATCTCGACCTGGATGTCCCCTTCGATCTCGATGACCTGGACTTCGACGACTGGGACTGACGACGCACGCCGGGCGCGCGAAGCCCCCACAGATCAGGGGAGGACCCTGGTGTCCAGGTCGCCGGGTGCTTCGGTCGAGAGCATCAGAGGCTCGCCCGGGTCCATGTCTGCGTGGCCGAGGTAGGACCAAGGGGTCGAGTCGTGGGCGGGATCCGACACGCGGTAGCGGATGCGGCAGGCGAGCTCACAGGAAAGCTCGGCGCGCAGGGAGAACCCCCGACCCGGGCTGACATCCAGCGTGGCCAGCGGGCGCTCTCCCTCGAGCAGAGCCAGGCAGCCGGTGGTGAGCGGCAGCAGGGCTGCGAAACAGACGCGACGTGAGATCATGACCACTCCGGAAAGCGCCACCAGGACCGCAGGCGCACGAGTTCCCCCCGGTCCCGCCACCGCCGAGGAGCCAGAGCAACAAGGTTCCCATGAACGTCCTGACCCCGCGACCCCGTGCTGTCCCCCCTCTCGCCCGCTGTGGCTGATAGCGAGCCATGAAACATGGGCTATTCAGCACGACCCTCTCGCAACGTAGTCACAAAAAACCCCGGAGACTCTTCTCGCCAATTGAGTAATAGACAGAAAGAAGACGATGTGTTGCGGCCACAAGCATGTTCATCCGCACCACTCGCATCAAGCGCGGCGGCAAGGTCTACGGTTACCCCAGCTCGTCGAGTGCTTCCGACGTGAAGACGGACGCCCCACCCACCGCGTCGTCGCATCGCTCGAGGGTCTGAGCCCCGAGGCTGTCGAAGCCATCCGCGTTGGGCTGGCCGCCGCGCGCAAGGGTGAGGCGGTCGTACCCGTCGGGAAGGCGCCCCTGCTCGCCGAGGACCATCACCAGGTCGTGGCCGACTTGACCTACCTGCCGCTGGCGGTGTCGCTGCGGTCTGGGATCGCTGGGGGCTCGGCTCGCTGCTCGAAGAGCTGCTACCCACTTCGTCCATCGTCTCCAACGGCCTGGTCGTCGAGGCGCTCACCCTGCATCGCTGTGTCGATCCCGACTCGAAGCTGGTCGCATCCCGCTGGTATCCGACCACGGCCTTGCCCGAGCTGCTCGGTGAGGCGCACGAGGCGGGGGCGCTCCGGGGGCAGCCGGTGAACATGGACCGCGCCATGGGCCGGGGCGGATTTCGTGGTCGGGATGCTGCTGCCAATGATCGCGGTGCTCGTGGTATTCGAGGCGCTGCACACCAACGCATCCAGGCCCATTGGCGCCATCGCGCTGACGATCATCGTGGTCCTGGGCTTCGCAACCGCCATGGCCCCCCTCGTCATCGCCACCGAGCTGCTCGGTGAGCTTCCCGGGATCACCGCACACGAGCCACTCGAGGCACAGGCTGCTGCGATGAGCACCCTGATCGTCGCAGGCCCCGCCTTCCTCATCGGCCTGGCCTGGCTCGCCGTCGGGCGGGTCATGGTGCTCCGCGATATCGAGCGACGGGGCTGACGGCGTGCGAGCAACAAGGGTCCCCCCCAACGTTCCAACCTCGCGACAGGATCGACCCGAACGCTCCACCCGAGGCCGCAGGCGTAGCCGAGACCCTCCGAAAACGGTCGTTCGAGCGTCACACAACGCAGCACATCGGCAGTAATGGAACCCTCACCCGGACCCTGTCGCGACAATGGAACGTTCAACTCGATCCTCGTTGCTCGGACCACAGACCCACCCGGCAGGCACGCCCATCGCACCCCGGCATCCCCGTAGCCCGTAGCCCGTAGCCCGCTAGTTTTTCGACGCAGGGAAAGTGACCGGGTCGAATGTATCGCTCCGCGCGC
>CAZHIK010000279.1:945-9573 GCA_964532635.1 uncultured Enterobacterales bacterium | reverse complement strand
GGTGAGAAGGCGGCGCTGCAGCGCCTCGAGCTGCACCGCATGGAGCGCTCGAGCGATGGCACCCGCAAGCTCGCTTGGTGTCTGCCCGACAGCCAGCTCATCGAGTCGGTGCTCATCCCCGATGGCGAGCGGCTCACCCTGTGCATCTCGAGCCAGGTGGGCTGCGCCATGGGCTGCGGCTTCTGCCTCACCGGGGATCTGGGTCTGATCCGCAACCTGCGGCCTTCCGAGATCGCGCTGCAGGTAGCCCAGGCCGAGCGGCTGCTGGATGAGGGCGAGCGCATCTCCAACATCGTGCTGATGGGCATGGGCGAGCCCCTGGCCAACCTGGACAACGTGCTGGTGGCCCTCGAGATCATGCTCGACGAGAACGCCCTGAACTACAGCCACCGCAAGATCACCGTCAGCACGGCGGGGCTGGTCAAGGGCCTGCGCCGCCTGGCCAAGGCCTCGCCGGTCAACCTGGCGGTGAGCCTGAACGCCACCACCGACGAGCAGCGGGCCGCGCTGATGCCGGTCAACCGGGCCCACGACCTGGCAGAGCTGCTCGAGACCTGTCGCACCATCCCGCTGCCCGCAGGCAAGCGCATCACCTTCGAGTACGTGATGATCGGTGGCTTCAACGACAGCCTGGACGACGCGCGGCGCCTCCTCGAGCTGCTGCGGCCGGTCAAGGCCAAGGTCAACCTGATCCCTTACAACGAAAACCCGGACCGCGATCTGAAACGACCGGCGGACCCGGTGGTCAAGGCCTTCCAGCACCACGTGATCCAGGGCGGCATCCAGTGCTCCATCCGCTCCTCCCGCGGGCAGGACATCTCAGCGGCGTGCGGTCAGCTCGGCAAGAAGGCCCAAGTTCCCGGCGTTGACGTGGAAACCAAGCTAATGGACAGGTGTTCGAACCCTCAGCTCCAGCGGGAGTAGCGGCATGACTCGAGTAGGCATCATCGGTGGAACCGGGCTGTACGAGATGGAAGGTGTGGAAAACCTCCGCGAGGTGGCGGTCAGCACGCCCTTCGGGGCTCCGTCGGACGCCTTCATCGCTGGTGAGTTGGGCGGCGCGGAGGTCTTCTTCGTCCCCCGCCACGGCCGGGGGCACCGCTTCACCCCCACCGAAGTGCCCTACCGGGCCAACATCTACGCCCTCAAGAAGCTGGGGGTCGACTGGATCATCAGCGTCAGCGCCGTGGGCTCCTTGAAGGAGGAGATCGCCCCGGGCCACGTGGTGCTCATCGACCAGTTCATCGATCGCACCCGCAACCGCGTCTCCACCTTCTTCGAGAAGGGCCTGGTGGCCCACGTGGCCTTCGGCGACCCCGTCTGCGGAGCCCTGCGGGGCATCCTGCTCGACGCCGCCGGTCGCACCGGCGCGACCCACCACGACGGCGGCACCTACGTCTGCATGGAGGGCCCCGCCTTCTCCACCAAGGCCGAGAGCAACCTGTACCGCTCCTGGGGGGCGTCGGTCATCGGCATGACCAACATCCCCGAGGCCAAGCTCGCCCGCGAGGCGGAGATCTCCTACGCCACGCTGGCCATGTGCACCGACTACGACTGCTGGCACACCGACCACGACGACGTCACCGTCGATCAGGTCATCGCGGTCCTGAGGGCGAATGTGGCGCTGGCCAAGGAAATCATCCGCGAGGCCGTGCCGGAGATCGTGGCCCACGGGGGCCCGCCGCCAGCACACGGCGCCCTGTCCACCGCCGTGCTCACCCAGCCCCACGCCATCCCCGAGGATCGGCGTGAGATCCTGGACATGCTCACGGGCCGTTCCGTGGAGGTCTGATGACCCTTCGCCGCTCCCTCCTGCTGGTCCTGCTGGTCCTGCTCGCCTTGCCCCTGATGGGGGCGGAGCGAGGCACCCGCAAGGAGCGCTCCCTGGCTCGGGGCGAGCTGGGTCGCGCCTACCTGGCCGAAGGCTCCGTCGAGTCCGCCATCGGTGCGCTCAACGAAGCCGTCGAGCTCGATCGCAACAACTGGATGGCCTGGACCTTCCTGGGGCTGGCCCTGGCCGAGAAGGGCAAGGCCGAAGATGCCGAGAAGGCGTTCAAGAAGGCGATTCGCATCGAGGACGAGCGAGCCGAGCCCCACTTCAACTACGGGCTGTTCCTCTTCTCCCAGTCCCGTACCGACGAAGCTATCGAGCAGTACGAGGCCGCCCTCGAGGACCTCACCTACCGCAAGCCTGCGTTCATCCTCAACAACATGGGCTTCGCGCTGATGTCCAAGGGCGAGCACGAGCGGGCTGTCACCGTGTTGAGCGAGGCCGTGCGGCGTGCACCAAGCCTCTGCCCAGCGGGCTTCAACCTCGGCCTGGCACTGCAGCAGGCCGGCCGCACCGACGACGCCGTCGATGCCTTCGAGGACGTCATCACCACCTGCGGTGACGAGGCCCCCGGTGCCTACCTCCAGGCGGCCCGGCTCGAGATCGAGCTGGGTCGACCGGAGCTCGCACAGACCCACCTGTACCAGGTGCTGAGCATCGCCCCCGACACCGAGCTGGCCGAGGCCGCCCAGGAACTCCTGGCCTCCCTGGAGCCCTGATGCGGGATCTGCGAGGGGAGCGCGAACAGCGGGGGCTCTCCCTGGGCGAGGTCGCGTCCGCCACCCGCATCCCCCTCGACATCCTGGCGTCCCTCGAGGCCGAGCCCGACGCGCAGCTGCGGCCCGGCAGCACCATCGCGCGCTGGCGTGAGCAGTACGTGTCGTTCCTGCAGCAGCGCCCGGTGGTCTCGGATCACCTCGCCGAGGCCTCCGAGTCCGCCGAGGGCACCGAGACCACGGTGGTCACCGGCTCGCCACTGCGCACCCCCGTGGGCATGGCCCGGGCCCTGGCCATGGGAGTCGCGGTGGCGGTGGTGGTGCTGCTGGGGCTGAAGGTCATCTCCGAGCTGTGGGACAGCTCCGCGGCCGACGGTGCCGATGTCGCCCCCGCCTCCGAAGAGCAGGCCGCGGCCCCGGAAGCCGAGCCCGCCGCCCACCGACTGGTGGTCCGGGCCATCGAGCCCTCGCGGATGCGGGCCGTCGCCGATGGCGAGGTCATCCACGACGGGGTGCTGCTGCCGCGCAAGTCCGTGGCTGTCGAAGCACGGCGGGAGTTGAGCGTCGAGCTGCCCGATCTCACCCGGGTCAAGATACGTTACAACGACCAGGCCCTTCGCCCTCTGGGCAACCTGTCCGCGGGTCGTCGCCTCGTCTTCATCGACGACGAGAGCCCCTGACCGCTCCTGCCGTTCCGGTGAACGCTGATGCCAGAGAACCTGCTCAGGACCCGTGTCGAAGCCATCCGGCGCCTGGCTCGGCGTCGGGCGGGGCGGCCGCTGGTCAACGTGCTGCAGAAGACTCGCGGCGAGGACGTGGCGGCCGCCATGCCCCACCTGGCGCCGGCTGAACAGCGCTACGTCTTCGAGCACATCACCGACGACGAGATGGCGGCGGAGCTGCTCGTGGCGGTGGGCGAGACCGATCTCGCGGTGCTCGTCAAGGACATGCCCCTCGATCGCCTGGTCGAGCTGCTCGACACCATGGAGGTCGATGACGAGACCGACGTCATCGACGCGCTGCCCGAGGAGATCCGCGAGCAGGTCATGGCGCGGATCGACAAGGAGGACCGGGAGCACGTCGAGGAGCTGCTGGCCTGGCCCGAGGACTCGGCGGGCGGCATCATGCAGCCGGTGGCCTTCCGGCTCCACGACGACGCCACCTGCCGCGAGGCGATCCAGGCGCTGCAGGAGTCGGAAGACGTCGAGTCGGTCTTCTACCTGTACGTCGAGAACGACGCCGGTCAGCTGGTGGGCGTGGCTTCCCTGCGCAACCTGCTCACCAACCCGCCCAACACCCTGCTTTCCGATATGATGGTCACCGAGGTCATCACGGTGCCGCCCCACATGGACCAGGAAGAGGTCGCTCGGGTGGTCAGCCGCTACGACCTGCTGGCGGTGCCCGTGGTGGACGACCACCGCCGGCTCCAGGGCATCGTCACCGTCGACGACGTCATCGACGTCATCCGAGAAGAGGCCGCAGAGGACATGATGCTCATGGTCGGTGTCCACCAGGACGAAGCCGACGAGCAGGTGGGTGTGCTGCAGTCCGTACGACAGCGCGTGGCGTGGCTGCTGATCACCCTGGTGGGTGGAATCCTCATCGCCGAACTGGCCAAGCTGTGGGAAGCGGACATCGGGGCCTTCCCCATCCTCGCTGGGTTCCTGCCTGTGGTCATCGGTATGGGCGGCAACGTCGGCTCACAGGCTGCCACCATCACCGTGCGCGGCATCGCGCTGGGCCGGGTCGAGCCCCGGGATGTGCTGCGGGTGGTGTGGCGTGAGTCGCGCATCGGCCTGATGCTGGGGCTGGCCTACGGTGTTGTCCTGGCCGTCTACTGCTTGGCCCGCTTCGATCAGCCCCTGTTCGGTGTGGGGGTCGGAGTGGCGATCACCGCGGCCATGGCCACGGCAGCAATTGCCGGCGCCATCGTGCCCCTGACCCTCGAGAAGGTGGGCGTCGACCCGGCCGTGGCCACCATGCCCTTCGTCACCACCCTGATGGACCTGGTGGGTGGCGTGATCTACTTCAGCGTCACCACGGCGCTCATCGCCCTCACCCTCTGAACCGGCGCCGCCATGCCCGGCCCTGCCAGCCCCCACGACGCCGTGGTGCTCGGCATGGTGGACTATGGCGAGCGCGACCGCATCGTGCGGCTGCTGACCCCGGATCTGGGGCGGGTGAGCGCGCTGGCTCGTGGTGCGCGGGGTTCGCGGAGGCGCTTCCGCGGTGTGATCGATCTCGGAGCCCGCCTGAAGGTGATGCTGCGGCCGGGACGGGGTGAGCTGTGGCACCTGCAAGAAGCCGACCTGGTCGAGGCCCGCATGGGGGTGCGCGATGACCTGGTGGCCATGGCCATGCTGTCCTACGGCACAGAATTGGTGGGGGCCTTCGCCCGTGAGCAACACGCCGAGCCCCGTCTGTTCGGCCTGCTCGAGGTGTTCCTGACGGTGCTCGACGCGTCCACAGCGACTCCGTGCGGCATGTTCCGGGCCGGGCTCGAGGTCAAGGCGCTCACCTGTGCAGGCTTCGCCCCCATCCTCACCCGCTGCGCCCGCTGCGGTGAGCCGCTGCGGGGGCTGTGTCACTTCTCGGCGGACGCTGGCGGCGCGCTGCATCCGGACTGTGGCACCGGTGAGCCGGTGCAGGCCGACTTCATCCAGGCTCTCGAGCGGGCGCGCATGACCCGCCTGGTGGAGCTGATCGATCTGGACTTGCCGCCGGGGCCTGCCTGGCTGCTGGCTCGCTTCGCCGAGCACCACCTGCAGCGGGGGCTGTCCTCGCGGCGCTGGCTGCAGAGCCTGCTGTAGACGCATGAGAGGATCCATGGCACCGTTGCGGTGCCTTCCCCGTCCCACCAGGAGTGTGGTCATGGTCGAAGGTCGTTTTGTTGGGGGCATCGCGCTGGTCCTGTTGACATCGGGCTGTCCGGCTGATCCCGGCAAGGGTGACTCCGCGGGGGAGACCGATCCCTGTGTCCCAGTGGCGGACGCTGGCGTGGACCAGAGTGTGGTGCTTGGGGACAGCGTGGCGCTGGACGCCAGCGGGTCCGTGGACTGCGACGCCGAGGGGGAGTCCGCGGCGGTCTACACCTGGAGCCTCGACACCCTCCCCGAAGGATCGGCGCTGGACGACTCGGTGTTTGGCGAAAACGCCAACAACGCAGCACAGGCCACAGGCTTCACCCCCGACGTGCTGGGCACCTGGGTGGTGACCCTCGTGGTGTCCCACGACGGGCAGAGCTCTGCCGAGGACATCACCATCGTCACGGTGGAGTCCGGTAGCCAGGCGCCTGTGGCGGACTGCGGCGGGGATGTGGAGGTACTTGTGGGACAGTTGGCCGAGCTGGACGGGTCGGGCTCGAGCGATCCCGAGGGTGAGGAGCTGAGCTACGCCTGGGAGCTGAGCTCGGTGCCCACCGGCTCGTCGGTGCACGGCCTCTTCGGCGCCGACACCGCCGTGGCCAGCCTGGTGCCGGACATCGCCGGCTACTACTCGGTGGGGCTGGTGGTCTCGGACGGGGAGCTGTCCTCGGAGACCGCCTACTGCACGGTCACCGCCGTGGACCCCAACTACCCGCCCATCGCGGATGCAGGGGAGGGGGGTGAGGTGATCTGCGAGGATCGGTCCCTGCAGCTGGATGGCTACGGCAGCTTCGATCCCGAGGGCGAGGAGCTGAGCTACCGCTGGGATCTGCTCGACAAGCCCGAGGGCTCGGAGGCCGGCGTAGAGTGTCTGGACTCTGGCGAAGCCTGCTACGGGGCCCTCAGCGACATCTTCTCGCCGAACCCGGTGTTCACCTGGGATGTCGAAGGCAGCTACAGCTTCCAGCTGGAGGTCAGCGACGGGGAGCAGTGGTCGGCGCCGGATGTGGTGACCTACATGGTCTCGGACTGCTAGGGGGGCACGGCCGTCAGGCCAGTGGTGAACCTCTGGCACTCTGTGCAGGATCGAAGCAGAGGTGCGACCTCAGTCTCCCACCGCTACGATGGCTCCGTCCTTCGCCAGCAGCAGCTCGCTGCCATCGGCCATGGTGAGCACGGCCTTGGCGATGACCACGCGGGGCTGGATCTCGAGCACGTAGACGCGGTCGATGTGGATCACGGCATCGGGGGAGGAGAAGTCCTCCGGCCCCACCTGGCCGCCGAAGTGATCGGAGCGGCCAAAGGCG
Source organism: uncultured Enterobacterales bacterium (assembly GCA_964532635.1). GTDB lineage: Bacteria > Myxococcota_A > UBA796 > UBA796 > JAFGLY01 > CALDOK01. The sequence goes on along the minus strand of CAZHIK010000279.1, from coordinate 2,855 downwards.
ATGTGAACTCCCAGCTTCTCGTCCAGGAGCACCTCGCCGATGGGCTCGAGGCCCATGTCGCCCAGCACACCCAACCCCAGCTCCGACAGGTTGGCGTAGGCGGGCTCGGCGGCGATGAGCGCAGCCTCGGCCTCGGAGACTGGGCCTTCACTCAGCACCCGCACCGCGCGGTTCTGCACGATCTCGTACAGGACGACCTCGCCGTCCAGCTGCACGGGCATGGTGCCGGCGCTGCGGGAGGGATCGCCCTCGATCTCGCCCTCGTAGGGCACCATGTAGGCCTCGCCCGAGGGCAGGTTGCCCGCGATGCCGTTGCGGGGGAACATGCCACCCGAGGCGTGGGCCGTGCGATGGCGCAGGTCCAGCCGCAGCTGGTGGCGCTGCTCGCCGTCCACCACGAACTCGAGGTCGCAGGCGGTGGCGTCGTCCAGCAGGAGCCGCAGGTGGTCGACGCGCCGGCCGATCAGGCCGTAGTCCAGCCGCAGGGCGGGCAGCATGGCGGGGTTGAAGCCCGGCATGGTGGCGGCCCTGAAGCCCAGGCGCGGGGCGGCCACCTTCATGGGCGCGGTGGCCGAGAACTCGGTGGGCAGCAGCACGATGCTGTGGCCAGCCAGGATCTCGTCCAGGTCGACGGGCTCGGCCTGGACGGCTTCGGCGGTGGCCGGCAGCGGGGCGTCGGCGGGGTGGTACCAGCCGTGGTCGGGCAGATCACCGTTGTTGGTGTGGGCGTTGCGGTACAAAACCAGATCCGCCCCCTCGAGGCCCAGCTCGGCCACCAGGGGAGCGAGCCCGCGCACCCAACCGGCCGCGATGTCGCGGCGCTGCGCCCAGTCTTCGTTGTCGGGCACCACGGCGTCGGGCAGGTCGATCATCACGGCCAGGCGACGGTCGCCGGGGCCGGGCTGGAAGGCACTGCGGATGAGGGAGACCAGCTCGTTGGGGGACAGGTTGTCGGGCATGGGACCTCACGTCGGTATCGGAGCATTTTGGTCGTCACCGCTAACACGCGGGGGTGGCGTTCCCCGCCACCGACCACTCTCACTCCCCGGCGCACCCCCCTCACCCGGCCCGGGTTTCAGATCCCGGTGTTACCTTGACGGCCATGCTGCGCCCCCTCGCCATGCTGCCCCTCGTCACGATCTGCGCCTGTGGATCGTGGATCATCGAGGAGGCCTCCGAAGGCGACGGGAACGTCAACTGGTATGGCACGGTCCTCGATGGGCCCTATACCGGCGACAACGGTGTGTTCACCGGTGGTGAGCTGCTCGCCTACGATCTCGCTGGTGACTACCTGGCCGAGGGCACGGAGCCCGATCCTGACAGCCCCGGCTATTGGAAGCTGAAGGTCCCGGCCGACACCCCGGTGGCCTTGCACCTGTCGGCCGAGGGCATGCTGCCCACCGTCTGGCGGGGCACCACGCCCGGGACCATGGGCTACTGGTACACCGGCGCCCTGTTCGCCTACGACGCCGAGCTGTGGCAGCCCTTCTTCGAGCAGTTCGATGGCCAGAGCGGGGTGGAGATCCAGCCCCTGTCCGACCAGTCCTGTTGGCTGTGGGGCGCCCCCCTGGACCCGGAGGCGTGGGTCGGCGCCGACATCCAGATCGTCGATGGTGAGGGTGAGCCAGCCACGGTGCTGGCCTACCACCTCAACGATGACGGCCTGCTCGAGCAGACCCGCACCCAGTCCATCACCTACTTCCTGGCCTTCAACCTCGCCCCGGGCGACATCACCTTGAGCGTGCAGGCCACGGACGGCCGCGCGTTCGATGAGACCTGGCCCGCCTGGGGTGGCGAGGTGGTCACGGCCTGGTACGTCGCCCTTCCATCGGAAGACTCATGATCCGCATCCATCCCGTCGTCATCCCCGCCCTCGCCCTCAGAGGCGGACACGCCATCAAGGCGCCCGC
>CAZHIK010000279.1:0-935 GCA_964532635.1 uncultured Enterobacterales bacterium | reverse complement strand
CTCCGGGGAGTCGATGAGGTCATCGTCTCCGGCGTCGTGCTCGACGAGCCCTACTTCGAGGGCAGCCCCATCGCCGACCTCGAGGTCACCTCCCTCGATGGCGACCTCGAGGAATACAGCACCGCCACCACCGACGCCGCCGGCTACGTGGAGCTGCCCGTGGCTGCGGGGCAGGACATGTTCCTCGAGCTTCGGGGCAGCGGCTACGCCACCACCCTGTTCGCCGGCGAGTCGGGGATCTTCGACCTGGCCCTGTCCGACGGCGAGCTGTACGCCATGCCCGATACCACCAGGGACGACCTCGTGGCGGAGTTCGGTGAATGCGCCGGCGATGGCAGCGGTGGCATCGTCGAGGGCGAGGTGCGGCTCATGCTTCCGGGGATGGAGGTCAGCGAAGAGTCCCTGGTGGGCAACGCCTGGCTGGAGCTGGTGGATGCGAGCAACGAGGTCTACGAGCCCTGCTACCTCGACGCCGCCGGCGACCCGGCCACCGAGGAACAGACCCTCACCAACGCCACCGGGCGCTTCGCCTTCTTCGGTGTGCCGGCCGGGCCGTTGACCCTGTGGGTGAGCTATCGACCCGGGGGCAGCCAGAGCGACACGGACGACACTCTCGAGGCGTTCTCCTGGCCCTACAAGGTCAACATGATCGACGACGCCATCGCGCCCTTCCATCCCGCCTGGGTGGAGCTGGTGGACTAGGCCCGGGACGGCCTCCTCGGATGCGTTGATTCGCCAGGCGGAATTCGAACAAAAAGCCGGCGACGACGAAGAACCTTGACGCGACTCTGGCTTGAGTTACGTCGGGGCCTCACGCATCACCGAGGCGTCTTTTGACAGGCCCTGGAGGCTGGCATACTCCCGGCCCTTCCCGCGGGTGAATGTCCCCCGCAGGCCTGCTTCGACGAGGTACGCGCATGGCTGCGCCGCTCAAC
>CAZHIK010000278.1:0-9583 GCA_964532635.1 uncultured Enterobacterales bacterium | reverse complement strand
ACGCCGGTTCGAGGGCCCGGCTGCGGCCGTCCACGGTGATCTGGCGTTCCTCCACGGCCTCGAGCAGAGCAGCTTGGGTTCGGGGCGGCGCGCGGTTGATCTCGTCCGCCATCAGAAGGCCCGTGAAGAGAGGGCCAGGCCTGAAGGTGGGCTGGGACGCGCCGGGCTCGAGCACCAGGGTGCCGGTCAGATCCGCTGGGAGCAGGTCGGGGGTGAGCTGGACCCGGCGGAAGGGCAGCCCCACCAAGCGTGAGAAGGCTTGGCCCAGCAGGGTCTTGCCAGTGCCCGGGACACCCTCGAGCAGGCAGTGACCCCGGGCGGCCAAGGCGATCAGCATGGCCTGCGCCAGGGGGGTGCCCCCGATGACCACGGACTCGACGCGCTCACACAGCGTCGCCGCCAGGCGGGGGGGATCCATCGATTGCATCGCTACCTCGGGTTCGAGGGGGGAGGGGGATTGAGGGCCTGGGCCCAGGCCAGCAAGCGGGCCTCGTCGTCATCTCGGGCGACTGGAGGCAGGCTGCGGCCTCGCCGGCGGGCCTCGGCTTCGATGAGCGGCAGCAGTGCGCCGGCGCCCCTGACCTCGGCCAGGCGGCCTGCCAGGGGTGCGACCATGGAGGCGAGTCCGCCGGCCCGGGCGGGAGCGCGCGCTGGGGAGGGTTCGGGTCGGGTGGCGATGCGCCACAGCGCGAGCAGCACCAGCAGGCCGGCGAGGACCAGGGCTGGTCCGAGCCGCCGGGCGCGGGCATAGGCCAGCGCACCCCGCTGGGGCTCGAAGCCGTGGTGGCGCTCGTCGAAGCGCACGGGCTCTGGAAGCTCGTGGGCCAGGCGCCAGGCAAAGCGCAGGTTGCCGTCGCGGCGGATGCCTTCGTTCGAGAGGATGAACGGATCGGTGACGACCACCATGCGCCCCTGGCCAAGGCCTACGGTGGCCACCCGCGCGCCGTGGGCCGAGCCGTACAGGGAGAGCACTCCAGGGCCGGTAGCCAGCAGGGCCATCCCGCGGCTCTCCAGGGGGGCGGCCGGATCCACCAGCGACGAAGGAACCTGGGGTCGGCTGGCGGCGGGCAGAGGGACCATTCGCAGCGCCAAGCCCCGCAACTCCAGCAGCTCGGGCAGCTCCTCGGCGACCAGCAGCACGGTGCCGCCCGCCTCGGCGTGCAGCAGCAGCTGACGCTGCTCCTCGAGGTGCATGGTGGTGGCGGGGGTGAAGACCACCAGGGTGCCGCCGGGAGGCAGCTGGGTGAGGGGACGTGTCCAGCGCTCCACCCGACCCTGGGTGCGGTCGAGCATTCGGTACAGATCCCCGCTGCCCCGGGGACCGTCGTCGTAGCTGGAGCCCACCAGCTGCTGGGCCTCGAGAGCGCCGGGGCCTCCGAGCACCGAGGGCCGGCTGCCCCCCAGCGCCAGCCAGAACAGCAGCGCCATGCCCATGAGGAGCACCAGCACGGCGAGCCCGGCACCGCGGATCATCCCCGTCGCTCCATGCGCTGCTGGAGCTGCTCGAGCAGCGCCAGCTCGGCCGGACCCACCGGCCCGTCACCGTAGCAGGCCCGGTCGTGGACCCGGACCGCGGCCTCGATCATGCCCCGCTCGGCGGAGGGGAGGGTGGCCAGCACCTCTCCGTTGGTGAGGTGGGTGGGCCGCGTGAGCAACCCGCGGCGGGCCAGGGCGTCGAGCACCGCCAGCAGCTTGCGCCCAAGCACGCTGTGCTCCATGCCCGGACCTCCGGGGCTCGCGATGCGGAGATCCCGCCCACTGCGCAAGCTCTGGACCATGGGCCACAGCGCCAGGAGCATTGCGGCCAGGCTGATGCCCACGAGCACGACGGCGGTCACCCCGGTGCCGCCGGGTCCCCGACCCGAGATGGCGATGCCGACCCATGCCTTGACGCGACCCCAGCCGGTCTGCAGGGCCAGCTCCAGGCTGGAGCCACCGCGGGCGGGCTGGAGTGGGCGGGTGGCGGTGGCGAAGAGGGTTCCGTCCGGCCGTATGGCCTGGGAGTAGGGAGGCGGGGGCTCCTCGAGCAGGGCGTCCACCTCGGCCTCGAGCTGGGCCAGATGGAGGGCGGCCTCGCTGAAGGCGCGGGTGCCACCGTCGGTGCTGCTCAGGGCGCGCTCGAGCTCGCCGGTCAGGCGCAGCAGCTCACGGTCGTCCACCACCACCACGTCGCCGTCCACGTCCCTGACCTGGCGATCCGTCAGGCGACGCATGGTGAGCACGGCCCGCGGCGTGCCCTCGGCGACGCTGCGCTGGGCATCGCGCACCAGGGTGCGCCAGCCCTCGGGGCTCATGGCGTCGGCCTGTGCGGCACCCACCCACAGCAGCGCGACCAGGAGCATCAGCACGGGGGCTCCTGGGCGGGGGCCTCGCGTGGGCTGTGGTCCAGCCCTAGCGCGTAGACCAGCGCCAGGGCGCGCCAGGGCTCCACCAGGGACAGCGAGAGCAGCGCCCCCACGGCCCACAGGCGCGGGTCGGAGAGCCGGGGCAGCAGCGCGGCTGCGTCGAGGAAGGTGCCCTGGGTGAGCCAGCCGAGCAGCACGGCCATGTTGGCGGTGAGCATCAGCATAAGTGACCAGGCCAGGACCTGGGTGACGGCGACCCCGAGGGAGGGCCAGCGGGACTCGCCAGGCGTGTGTGCCGGAGCACCCAGGCAGGCCCGCACGGGCCACGGGGCGGTGGCGATGCGGGCGAACGGCAGGCCAGCGGCCAGGGGGAGCAGGGCGGCAGCCGTGAGCCCGGTGCGGGCGGCGTGGGCCGCGGCGGTTGCCGGGAACTGGTCGAGCAAGCGGCGGAGGGAGGGCAGGGGAGGCACCGGCTCGGACCGCGCGCCTGCGCGGGCCTGCTGGTGGAGGAAGATGCTCCCCAGCAGGTACCAGGCCCAGGTCAACACCAGCAGGCAGGACCAGAGCAGCAGCACCATCAGGTCGCCGGCTTCCTGGGGAAAGCCGTGCTCGAGGGCCCGGCGCACCAGGCCGTAGCTCGCCCCCAGCAGCGGTAGGGTCGAGAGCCACCAGGTGAGCACCAGCACGGGGTTGCGAGCGAGGACGCGGAAGGCCCGATCGCCGTGGTGCAGGGCTCGGTTCACGGTCCCTCCACCCAGACAACGACGTCGTCCCCCAGTGTGAGCCCGTCGAAGCCGGAACCTCCCAGTCCAGGTGTGTCGACGCGACCATCGGTCCCGGGCGAGGCCAGGTAGACCCAGTCCCCCTGGGGATTGGCGTAGTACAGCACAGCGTTGCCTCGACGGTCCGACAGGCCGCCGCGGCGCGAGGACCACAGCAGGTCGAGGCGCCCCAGGTCCAGGTAGGGGCCTCGCCAGCCTTGCAGAGGCGTGCCGTCCAGATCGGGATCCGATGAGACAAGGGCCGCGAAGCCCTCGCTCACCGTGGGGTAGCGCCCCAGGTCCAGGTAGAAGTCCACCAGAGAGAAGCGGAGCTTGGCCAGGGTCTCTCGATCCGCCTGGGCCTGGCGGGTGGTGCCGTGCCAGGCCAGGACCACTGACAGCCCGAAGACGGCCAGCAGCGTGATGATGCCCAGCAGCAGCAGGGACACGGCTGGGCCCGCCGCTCCTTCCTTGGGGGGGGCAGGGCAGACCGTGGGCACGCAGTCCTCGCAGAGGCTGCGCCCGCCGGTGCGGTGGATGCAGGCACCGCACAGCGAGCGGCCGCACGAGGCGCACGCGGCTTGCTCTGGGACCGTGGCCCGGTGTGGACAAGCTGCCGGAGCGGGCATCGCGGTGGGTGGCTCCGACCTCGTGGCCGGGTGCCGGTGTGCTGCACACGCGCCGTTAGCCGGGAGCCGGCTGCCAGCGCCGGCCATCAACGCCCGGACCAGCGCAGCGAGAGGGAGGCCAGAGCGGAGGTGGGGCTGCCTTCGTCGCGGCGACGGCGGCCGTCCCAGCTGTAGACGCGGTTACCCTCGAGCACCCACACGCGGTCGGTCTCGATGGCGAACAGGTGGCCCTCGCTGGGGTAGGGGCGGCCGGTGAGCTCCTGGCCCACCCGGGCGGGATCGTTGCCGGTGTTGGGCCAGCCGGGCAGGGCCTGGCCCCAGCGGCAGAGCACGCCCACCTGCCGTGGGTGCCGGTGCAGGGCCACTACGGTGCCGAAGGGCTCTCCCGGGCCGACCAGCAGGACCTTGGAGGAGGGCCGCAGCAGGTCGGGGAAGCCGTACAGGCCGTAGCGCTGGCCGTCGTGTTCCAGGGAGCCGCGCTGCATGGCGCTGTCGAGCACGTTGCGGAGGCCGTCGATGCTCGCCAGAGGGGCGGGCAGCTCGGGGCAGTCGCTGCGCTTCCAGTCGGGGTCCAGCGCCAGCAGGGCCTGCTGCCAGGCCGACAGCGGCACCTCGTCGGGCTCCGGTTCGTCGGTGGGCAGCTCCTGGACGTCCACCACCACGCGCGAGTCCGCGTCGGCGGGGGCCTCTTCCGCGGGCTCTGCCTCTTGCGGTGCGGTGGTTGCCACTGTGGTGGGAGCGGCGAGTGCTGGGCCCTCCTTCCGCAGCTCGAAGAGCATGTGGTGGATCTCGGGCAGGATGATGGTGTCCAGCGCGAGCTCGCAGGCCTTGGGCGAGCCGGGGAGCGCGAAGACGAACAGACGCCCGGCCAGGCCTGCGGTGGCGCGGGACATGACCGCCGCGGAGCCGATCTGGTCGTAGCTGAGGCGCCTGAAGAGCTCGCCGAAGCCGGGTAGCTCCTTGTCGAGCACCTCCACGACAGCCTCGTAGGTGCGATCCCGCAGGCTGAGGCCCGTGCCTCCCGACAGGATCACGGCCTCGACGCGCCCTTCCTTCTGGAGGGACTGCAGCCGCGCCTTCACTGTGGGCTGATCGTCGGGGAGGATGTCACGCCCCAGCACGCGGTGGCCCGCAGCTTCGAGGCGCTGCTGGATGAGCGGTCCGCTTCGATCGCTGACCTGGTCGCGGCTGGTGGAGACCACGATGATGTGGAACGCCACCGGATCAGCGGCGGCGGCCTTACGGTGTTCCTCGGCTCCCATCCTGTCTCCTGGGCTCTGGCTGGACTCAGACCATAACAACGGCGCCCGGTTCGTGGGGCCTGTGATCCGCTGGCCGCTACCAACCGTAGGCGGGCTCGCTGCTGTGCAGGAAGGACCAATCCAGCACCATTACGCGCACTGCGTCGCCTCGCTCGACACCCCGGGACTCCCGTGACATCAGCATCAGGCCGTGTGCCCGGGACATGGAGCTGAGCACCCCCGAGGACTGGTTGTCGGTGCGCCGTGCCGACAGGCGGCCCTGCAGATCCCGCTCGAGCACCACGCGCTCGAGCCAGGCACGCCCGGGGCGCTTGCGGATGGACTCGGCGACCACCGCGTCGACCACGGGCGGGTGAGGCCGCGGGTCTCCGAGAAGAATGCGGAGCACAGGGCGCACCCACTGATAGAAGCCCACCATGCAGCTCACCGGGTTTCCCGCCAGCCCGAAGATGCGGCAGGCTCCCAGACGACCGAACACAGCGGGCTTGCCCGGCTTGACCGCCACCTTCCAGAACCACAGTTCGGCTCCCTCGGCCTCGAGGGCGACGCGCACCCAGTCCTTGTCGCCCATGCTCACCCCGCCGGTGGTGACGAGCACGTCGGCATCGGCGGCGGTGCGCAGGGCCGCGCGCGTGGACTCGAGGTCGTCAGGAGCGATGTCGCAGTCGATGGGGACGGCCCCCGCCTCGAACACCAGGCCCCGCAGGGTGTAGCTGTTCGAGTTGTAGATCTGGCCGGGACGAGGCTTCTGGCCCGGTCGGAGCAGCTCATCGCCGGTGGACAGGATCGCCACCCGGGGGCGCTGGACCACCTGGACGCGGTCCAGGCCCTGTGACGCGAGCAGGCCCAGGTTGGCGGCGTGGACCGTGGTCCCCGCGGCCAGGACCCGCTCGCCACTGCGGATGTCCTCTCCCGCGCGGCGTACGAAGTCGCCGGCTTCCGCGCTGACGGCGAGCTCCACGACCTCCCGGATCGGGCCGGACGAGACGATGCGGGTGTCCTCGACCTTGACCACGGCGTCCGCCCCGGCGGAGGGCAGGGCAGCGCCGGTCATGATGCGCACGGCCTGGCCCGGACCCACGCCGGAGTGGGGCGGATCGCCGGCGAAGGTGGTGGCCACCACCTCGAGTCGGGTGGGGGGGCGGGCGACGTCGGCAGCGCGGACCGCGAAGCCGTCCATGGCGCTGTTGTCCAAGGGGGGCACGTCGATGGTGGAGATGATCGGGTCCGCCAGCACTCTCCCGTGGGCTTGCTCGAGGGGCACCCAGCGGGTGGGCATACGGGGGATCCCCTGGCTCAGCCGCGCCAGCGCTTCCTCGACGTCCATCACGGCGGCCTCCGGGTCCTATCGTTGGATTCGCAGCTGCTGGCCCGGGTAGATGGTGCTCGAGCTGAGGCTGTTCCAGGCCTGCAGATCCGACACCGCGCAGCCGTGGCGTCGGGCGATGTCGCCCAGGGTGTCGCCCTTCTGGACGGTGTAGACGGACCAGCCAGCGGTGTCGGTGCGAACCTCGATGACCTGGCCCACCTTGATGCGCGAGGGATTGGAGATGTCGTTGTCGCGCTGTAGCTGGGCGGTGGTGACGCCGAAGTGCTTGGCGATGCCCGACAGGGTGTCGCCCGTAGCGATGGTGTAGTGGACCACCGCGGCCCCCGAGGGGGTGCCTGCGCCGACCCGCAGGCGCTGGCCTGCCCGGATTCGGTCGGGATTGGAGATGTCGTTCCACGCCATCAGGTCAGCCACAGTGGCGCCGTAGCGAGAGGCGATGCTCGCGAGGTTTTCGCCCGATCGCACGGTGTGCCAGGTGGTGGGGGCGGGGCTGCTGGATGCGCTGCTGGTGCTCGCGGTGGCGTTGGGCTGCACGGCCTCGGCCCCCTTGGCACCAGGCACCGGGATCACCAGCTCGGTCCCCACGTAGATGCGGTTGCGGTTGGCGATCTTGTTCATGCGCACGATGGCATCGACGCTCACGCCGTAGCGGCTGGCGATGGAGCCCAGGCTCTCGCCCCTGGCCACGGTGTGGCGGGTGAAGGACACCCGCTCCGAGGGCGGGATCTCCGCGACGCAGGTGTCGAAGGCCTCGGCGGTGCCACTGGGGACATGGATAGAGTAGTGGTCGGGTTCCGGGGGCAGGGCCCAGCGACGCAGCGCAGGGTTGAGATCCAGGAAGTCTTCCTCGGACAACTCCGCGCAGCCCGCCAGGGCCTCGACGGCGCTCGAGTGGGCAACCTCGACGGTGTCGTAGGCCATGGCAGGCTGGTAGTCGATGCCGGTGAAGCCGTAGCGCTCGGGGTGGTGGCCGATGATGGCGGCGGCGATGAGCTTGGGCACGTAGCTGCGGGTCTCGCGGGCCAGGTAGCCGGGCTTGGCGGTGGACCAGTAGTCGGTGCCGCCGGTCTTGCGCATCGCCCCGCGCACGCGACCGGAGCCAGCGTTGTAGGCGGCCGCCGCCAGGTACCAGTCGCCGAACATCTCGTGGAGGTCCAGCAGGTGGTCGAGGGCGGCGGTGGTGGCCAGCTCCGGGTCGCGGCGCTCATCGACCCACCACTCCACCCGCAGGTTGTAGGCGCGGGCGGTGGGGGCCATGAACTGCCACAGGCCCACGGCGGAGGCCTTGCTGTAGGCCCTGGGGCTGAAGCCCGACTCGATCATGGCCAGGTAGAAGAGGTCCTGGGGCATGTCGCGCTCGGCCAGTCCGGCCTCGATCATGGGGCGGTAGCGGGTGGAGCGCTCGAGGTAGCGGGCGTAGTACTTGCGCCCCGAGCCCAGGAAGTAGCGCATCCAGAGCTCGACATCGTCGTTGATCACCAGGGGCAGGTCGAACTCGTCCGGGTCGAGGCGGTCCAGGAAGAGAGGATCCTCGGTGAGGTAGGCCAGCGGATCGCGGTACCACTCCGAGGCCTCCTCGAGCCCGCGGCCCTGGATCACCTCGAGGAAATCCAGCTCGGCGCTGCGTTCGGCGGCCAACTCACCGCTGGCCTCGACCACGTCTTCGCTGGGCGCCTGGCCGTCCATGGCGTCTTCGATGTAGTCCCACAGCGAGCCCTCGCCGGGCACGGCGGCGGGTTCGTCCCAGGCGCCAGCGTCGATGGCGCTCTCGGGCTCTGCGCGGACCGGGACCGTGGCGCAGGAGGCGAGCAGCAGTATGGCCGCGGCTGGGGGCATGGGGGACATGTCAGCCTGCGTGTGACGCGGAGGGAGGGGATAGATAGCATCACCGCCCCGCGCGAGCGAGCGTGCGAGGGCTTTCCCCGGAGGAACCCGGTGGCCCAGATCATCATCGCCACCCTCGACGAGACCCTGCGGGAGCAGCTCTCGGCCCGCTTTCTGGAAGGTGGCCACGCCGTGGGCTCGGTCTCCACCTGGCCCGGGCTGGTGGAGGCCCTGGCCCAGCGTGACCTGCGCCTGGTGATGCTCGACGTGCGTGCGGAGCCCCTCACCCTCGGCGGCGGTGCGGGAGAGCTGCTGCTGCGCTTGGCGGCCACCCTTCCCACCACACCCCAGGTCCGCACCATCCACGGACAGCTCGAGCCCCTCGAGGAGCTGGACCTGCATCGCCACTCCCTCACCCGGCTCGCGCGGTGCTTGGCGGGCCCGGCCGTGCCCAGCGACGAGCTGCGGCTGCTGCGGCTGCTCGGGGTGGGTTCCCGACCTCTGGGCGCGCTGGCGAAGCTGGCGCGCTCGCCGCTGCCGGTGTGCATCGAGGGCGAGCGGGGCACCGGCAAGATGCGGGTGGCCAAGGCCATCCACCGGCTGGGGGGGGGCGGCCCCTTCATCACCCTCAAGACCCCGGGGTCTCGCAGCCCCCTCGAAGGCGACGTGCCGGCACTGGATGCCGCCCGGAGCACGGACCGGGGCACCCTCTACTTGCCCCTGCACGACGGCTGGCCCCTCGAGCGGGCCCTGGACGTGGTGCGTCGTGGGCAGCGCCAGGGCTGGCGGGTCATCGCGGGCACCCGCCAGTCCCTGCCCAAGGGCCTGGGCCAGTGGGCCTTGCTGCGGCTCCGTCCCCTTCGGGAACGTCCCGACGAGCTTCACAAGCTCACCCTCCACTACGTCAACTCCCATCGCAAGGCCCTGGGGCTGCCCCGCCGCCGCCTCGGCAAGGGCACCTGGGCCCTGGTGCACAGCTACCGCTGGCCTCGCAACGCGCGGGAGCTCGAGACCTTCGTGGTCTCCATGCTCAGTGCCGTGGACCGCGCCCTGATCCTGCCCCGTCACCTGCCGGCCGAGGTGAGAGCCCTGGTGGATCCGCGCTCGGACTCCGCCGTGGTGGGTGCGGCCGCTGCCTTCGAGGACCTGGTGGAGACCCCCATCCGCCGGGTGGTGGACCTGTATGAGCCCGGGGGCGATCTCACCTTGCACCGCCTGGTGCTCGACGGTGCCGAGCGACCCTTGCTGAGGGCGGTGCTGGCCCGCACTGGCGGCAACCGCAAGGCCGCGGCGGCGCTGGCAGCGGGCTGCACAGTCGTCGCCCACCCGTCGGGCGAGACGCCCTTCTCGGCGCTGGCCCTTGGGGCGCTGTCGATCCGCGCAGGAATGCCGGCGGGGGTGGTCAACATCGTCACGGGAGATGCGCCGATCA
>CAZHIK010000277.1:0-9584 GCA_964532635.1 uncultured Enterobacterales bacterium | reverse complement strand
CAGCTGGCGTGGTCGTGGGTGCCGACATCCTCGACCTGGACGTCGCGGGCGCGCAGCCAGCCGACCAGGTGGTTCTTCAGATCGACACCGGCGTGATCGGAGCCAGCGACGATGCGGAGAGGGGCGGGCTGGGAGCTCATGGGGTGTCCTCTTCGTGGAAGCGGCGGAAGACGAGGCAGGCGTTGGTGCCACCGAAGCCGAAGGCGTTGGACAGCGCCACGTCCACACAGACGGGCCGAGCGTGGACGGGAATGTAGTCGAGATCGCAGGCTGCGTCGGGCTCGGAGAGTGTGGCTGTGGGGGGCAGCAGCTCCCGATGCAGGGCGAGCACCGTGGCCACGGCCTCGAGCCCCCCGGCGGCCCCCAGCAGGTGACCGGTGACGGACTTGGTGGAAGAGACCGCGAGGTGCGGGGCGTGGGCACCGAAGACGGTGTGCAGCGCGGCGGTCTCGGCCGGATCGTTGGCTTGGGTGGAGGTGCCGTGGGCGTTGACGTAGCCCACCCGGTCCGGAGCGATACCAGCAGAGCGCAGGGCGGCCGCCATGCAGCGGGCGGCACCCGCGCCGTCGGCCGGTGGCCGGGTGATGTGGTGCGCGTCGTTGCTCGAGGCGTAGCCCGACAGCTCAGCGTAGATCCGCGCGCCTCGCCGGAGGGCGTGCCCGAGCTCCTCGAGGACCAGCATCCCCGCCCCCTCGGCCATCACGAAGCCATCGCGGCCGCGATCGAAGGGGCGGCTGGCGGTGGCGGGATCGTCGTTGCGGCGGGACAGGCTGCGCATGACCGCGAAGCCCGCCACCGCCATGGGGGTGATGCAGGCCTCGGCGCCACCCGCGATGACCACGTCGGCCTGGCCAGAGCGGATGCAGCTCCACGCCTCACCGATGCTGTGGTTGCCCGCTGCGCAGGCGGTGCTGACGCAGAGGCTGGGGCCCTGGGCACCGTGACGCAGCGCGATGTTGCCCGCCGCCATGTTGGTGAGGATGCGGGGCAGGAAGAAAGGGGACAGCCCCTTGTAGCCGTACTCGGTCAGGGAGGCGGCTCCGCGCTCGATCTCTCCGAGACCCCCGATGCCCGTGCCTACGTAGACGCCCACGCGCTCAGGATTGGGCCCCGGCAGGGCGAGCTCGGCGTCGCTCACCGCCTGCTCGGCAGCGACCCGCGCCAGCGGCGCGAAGCGCTCGAGCCGCGTCAGCTCGAGATGGGCGAAGTGATCTCGGGGATCGAGGCCGGGCAGCTCACCCGCGATGCGCACCGGCCAGCCGTCGGTGTCGAACTGCGTGATGGGGCCGATGCCCGAGCGCCCCAGAACCAGCGCGTCCCAGGTGCTCGCAACGTCCAGACCACAGGGCGAGAGCGCCCCCAGTCCCGTGACGACAACCCGGGGCGTCATGCGCCTGCGCGGTGCGTCGGGGTCCGGCTGGAAGCCAGAGACCTAGGAGTGGTCCTGGATGTAGTCGATGGCGTCCTGGACCGTGGAGATCTCTTCGGCATCCTCGTCGGGGATCTCGACGTCGAACTCTTTCTCGATGGCCATGACCAGCTCGACGATGTCCAGGCTGTCCGCACCGAGGTCATCGATGAAGGCAGCGTCCGACCGGACCTCCTCGAGGGCGACGCCGAGGTTCTCGGCGATCAGGAGCTTGACGCGATCGACGATGTCAGCCATAGCAACCTCACTTGTCGCTGGGGGCACCGATCCCTGACCGGCGGCCCCCGATATATAGCCGGGGCTCCGTGGATGGCAACCACCGGCTGCGATGCCCGCGATGGGGCACACCGAGCCGCGGGAGCCACGCTGCCGGAGGCGCCCGGCAAGGGGCTAGTCCTGGTCCCCGACCTCGAGGACCTTGCGCCCGCGGTAGGTACCGCAGGAGGCGCAGACATGATGACGCAGCTTCATCTCGCCGCACTCGGGGCAGAGCTCGACGTTGGTGGGAGCCGCGAGCCGATCATGGCTGCGACGCATGTTTCGGCGGCTGGACGAGGTACGCTTCTTGGGGACGGCCATGGTCGCCTCCGTGTGGGCCGGCGCTGCCGGCGAGCCAGGCGGGAACGAGGTTTCCCACGAAAGGTCAGCCCCTACAGGGGCAACGCCGGCGGCTTCTATTGCAGCCGGCGGCGTTTGTAAAGCACCGATGCTCTAGTCTGCCTGGAAGTTCTTCAGAGCGGCGAAGCGTGGGTCGACGGGGCGCTGCTCATCCTGGTCGGAGGAAGCCAACTCGCAACAGCCGGGCTGAATCCGCGAGACCCCAGGGTCCTCGCAACGAAGCCGAGCTGGTGCTTCGAGCACGAAGAACTCCGCCACGGCCTCACCGAGCTCGAGCTTCCCATCCTCGAGGAAACCCACGTCCAGCTCGTCCTCGTGCAAGCCCACGTTGACGTCTCCGTCGAGCTGGGCGTCGTCGAACCACAGGTCCACCTCACCGCCGAGCCGCAGCAGGAGTGACGAGAGGCAGCGATCGCAGCTGCCCTCCACCACGACCCAGGCCCCACCCAGGACAGCGATACCCCGGCCGACCGGACGGACCGAAAGTGAGCCCTCGAGCTCGCGCACCGGACCCTCGAGGGCGGCGGAGATCGCACTCACCGCCCAGGTGCAGTCCATTCCCAGCGGCAGGCTGAGACCATCGGTGGGGAGCTCGGCGAGATACACGCGCATGGGGACCTCCTGACGGGAGCCTATCGAGGGCTCCAGGGGGGGACGAAGCCCTCGGGCACCAGCTCGGGGTGTCGGCAGCGCCGGGCGCAGCTGGACACGGCCTCGAAGTGGGCACGCCCGGAGGCCCAGGCATGGGCCAGGTCATCGTCGGGACCGAGCCGACCGATGGAGCGGTGGAAGGGGCACGATCCGAAGCGTCCGCAGCCTCGGATGTCCACCCGCAGCCCCGCGATGGGACAACGCGTGGGTCCGATCCCGCCCGGACCGCCGTCACCCGCTTCCCAGCTCTCCCGCAGGGCCACAGCGGTGCCCCTGGTGGTGCAGTGGAAGGAACCCCGACTGGCCTCGAGCTCGGCGACCCGGCGGGCGAGAGCGTCGTCCAGCTGCGCTGGCGCCGCCGGGGACAGGAACGGGGGCGTGACGGCGAAGCCATCCACTCCCGCTTGCTGCGCCCAACCGAGCACGGCCTCGAGGTCCTTGGCGGTGGAGGGAGTGCAGGGAAAGTCCACCACCACGTCGAGCTCCACCCCCCGCCGCTCCCGCGCGCGCACCAGGGCGCTGACGGCTCCGGTGGTCCGCCCAACGCTGCGGCCGGAGACCTCGGCGTGCAGGTCGGGGGTCACGCCACCGAGCACCAGACAGGCCCGGCGCAGGCCGCAATCCACCAGACGCAAGGCCAGCTCATCGTCGATGCCGCCGTCGACTCCGTAGAGGCTCACCGCGCACTCGAGCCGATTGGCGAAGCGGACCAGCTCTGGGACCACGCTGGGAAGCTCTGGGCTGCGGGAGAGGATGGTGACCGGCACCGGCCCGAGCCAGTCGGTGGCCGACAGCAGGATCTGCTGCCAGCGCTCGGGGGGCAGCGGGTCGCTCAGGAGCTCTCCACTCCAGCTGCGACCCGGGTCCATCACCACCCGGCCGGGCACGGGGACGTCCCCACGCACGAGGCGGTCGGTGAGCCGTCCCCTCCAGCCCCTCTTTTCGGCCAGCAGGACACGACGGGCATACCGGGCGCGACGGGCGATGTTCTCGATGGTCTTCAAGCTCGAACCCGTGATACGTAGGAGCGCCCACCGCCTCGGGCGAGGCCGGCGTGGCCCGTCGATTCCGCCAGGCTGTGGGCGAATGTACCTCGAGCCGATAACCCATGGCACACCTGGCGACGCCCAGGTACAGACGCGCACGTCAGGAAGATCCCAACATGGCTCGCTCCTCGCGCCTCACAGCACTGATCCTGCTCGGCCTGGCCGCCTGCGGCGATCCGGTCGCAGCGGAGATCGCTGCGTACCACGGGGCCATGGATCCTCTGATGAGCGAAAACACCCGATTGGCCAGCCAATTCCTGGTGCTCGCCAAGGCCGTCCACAGCGATCAACAGGACATGGACGGGGTCGTCAGCCAGCTCGAGACCCAGGTCATCCCCGCGGCCAAGGAGCTCCAGGCCGGCATCGCTGGTGTGCAGCCCGGGATCGAGGAACTCGCCGATGTGCACAGCCAGGCCGTCACCGCCTGGACGCTGCAGGCCCAGGCCTACGAGGAGATGGTCCGCGCCTTCGAGAACAACGACCCCACCGCCTTCGCGTCGGGCCAGAAGAAGCTCGGCCAGGCCAAGGTCACCATCGAGAGCTACGTCAAGCAGGCCAACAGGATGCTCGAGCCCTACGGCTATCACCTGGACGAGTTTCCCCCGCTGAAGTAGCTGACGGCTCGCTTCACCCACCTCCGCCAGCACCCCACTGGCATGGCTCCGTCCGGAGATACCATGACCTCCACGCCCATCCGCGTACGCTTCGCCCCCAGCCCCACCGGGCATCTCCACATCGGCGGGGCCCGCACCGCCCTGTTCAACTGGCTGCTGGCCCGTCGGCACGGCGGCCAGTTCGTGCTGCGCCTCGAGGACACCGACGCCGAGCGCTCCACCCGCGAAAACGAAGAGGAGATCCTCCGCGATCTCGGCGCCATGGGCCTCGAGTGGGACGAGGGTCCAGACGTGGGCGGCCCCTACGGCCCCTACCGCCAGACCGAGCGCAAGGAGATCTATCAGCAGGCCATCCAGCAGTTGCTCGACAGCAGGCGTGCCTACCGCTGCACCTGTTCCCCCGAGCGCCTCGAGCAGATCCGGGCCGAGGCCCTGGCCGAGAAGCGCGACCCCAAGTACGACGGGCGCTGCCGCGACGCGGGCCTGGGTCCCGACTGCGGGCCCCACGTGGTGCGCTTCCGCATGCCCCACGACGGCGAGGTGGCCTTCGACGACCTGGTCAAGGGACGCGTCGCCTTCGCCAACGCCCAGCTGGACGACTTCGTCCTGCGTCGCAGCAACGGCGATCCCACCTACAACTTCGTGGTCGTGGTGGACGACTGGAAGATGCGGATGACCCACGTGATCCGCGGCGACGACCACCTGGGCAACACCCCCAAGCAGGTCCACATCTACCGCGCCCTGGGCGCCGAGCCGCCACGCTTCGGCCACGTGCCCCTGATCCTGGGACCCGACGGCAAGCGCCTCTCCAAGCGCCACGGAGCCACCAGCGTAGGCGCCTACCTCGAGCAGGGCTACCTGGCCGAGGGCCTGGTCAACTACCTGGTGCGCCTGGGCTGGGCCCATGGCGACGAAGAGCTGTTCTCCGAGGCCGAGCTGCTCGAGAAGTTCTCCGTCGACGGCATCGGCCTGGCCGCCGGCCGCTGGGACGCGGCCAAGCTGGACTGGGTCAACCAGCAGTGGATGGGCCGCCTGGAGCCCGCCGCGCTCGCCGAACGGGTGGCGCCCCTGCTTCGGGCCCGAGGCCTCGAGCCCGACGCCCGGCTACCCGATGCGGTCGCCACCATCCAGCAGCGGGCGGGAAACCTGGTGGAGGCCGCCGACGCGTGTGCGTTCTACTTCGTGCCCGATGCGGACCTGGTCTACGACGCCAAGTCCGTCAAGAAACACCTCAAGGCCAGCCGTGCCGAGCTGATGGCCGAGACCATCAGCTTGCTCGAAGGCGTCGATCCCTGGAGCCAGGAAGAGCTCGAGGCGGTCATCACAGCCTTCCTGGCGGAGCGCGAGCTCAAGCTGGGTGCCCTGGCCCAACCGCTGCGGGTCTCGGTCTGTGGTACCGGCCGCGGACCTGGCATCTGGGAGACCCTGGCGGCCCTGGGCAAGACCAGCACCCTCGCCCGGGTCCAGCGAGGTGCCGAAAAGGCCGCTGCACGCGCAGCGGCCATGGGGTGAAAAAGCATTCTTGACACCTGCCGGCCCCCACAGTAAATGGCGGCCGCTCATTGAGGCGTGGTCGAATTGGCAAGACGTCGGGTTCTGGCCCCGAAGGTTCCAGGTTCGAGTCCTGGCGCCTCAACCACACTTCTAATATTTACATCTTGAAATTGTCAGCTCCCATCGTCTAGCGGCCTAGGACGCCGGCCTCTCACGCCGGAAACACGGGTTCGATTCCCGTTGGGAGTGCCATACAAGCCCCGCAGAGGTTCCCTCTGCGGGGCTTTTTGGCACTCATGGACGGGGAACCACGGCTCGCTTCACAAGCCCCCACCAACGTCATTCGGCAGCCACCAAGGTACTTGGGGCGCTATCAGCCCCAACCAGGAACCGGAGCCAAGAGCGGCAGAGCCACGGTGCTCGAACAGACCCACCGAGGCTCGCGCCCGACAAGACCCAGCCACCACCGTGATCGGCGTGAAGTAGGGGAGCAGGCCAATGGTCCACGGCCACGACATCGCCACCCGCTCCAATCCACAGCGTTCATCGACTGCGGGGCTTCCCGATGGACCCCGGGGGATTCACTCCGCGGCGGCTTCGGCACCCGCCCCACCGCACGCATCGCAGATCCGACTCGTGGCCTCTTCGCCCCCAGGGGTGGACTCCGCCACCAGGAAGTGGTCAAGGGTCCACCGGTCGCCAAGCTCACCGGGACGCTCCTCGCGCACG
Source organism: uncultured Enterobacterales bacterium (assembly GCA_964532635.1). Classification (GTDB taxonomy): domain Bacteria; phylum Myxococcota_A; class UBA796; order UBA796; family JAFGLY01; genus CALDOK01. Next base: position 3,003 of record CAZHIK010000277.1, on the reverse strand, counting down.
GTGCGGACGATGCATTCGCAGAACTCGACACAGGTGCCGCGTTCGTCCTCGCCACCCTCGCACTGTTCGCCGCACACCTCACCCGCCATCCGATGCTGAACATGATGACCGAGGCGGCATCCATTCCCACCTCCCTGGGCCGGGAGGAGTCCACCATCACGGAACCCCGGACTGGTACAGACGCCGGGCGGGGGGATCACCCCGCTGGAGAACCTCGTAGAAGCCGGTACCGGCGACCGGGCTCCCATCCAGCTCGCCGGTAGCGGTCGCCGGGGCTTCCCAGATGGGGACCGGGACCATCGACCACTCCGCCTGGTCAAGGCGGGTGCGGACCTCGAGCCGAAGCAGCTCGGATGACGAGCGCAGCGTCAGCGCGGTGGGGTAGCGCACGCCGCGTCGGGGCTCGCTCCAAGCCAGCACCTCCACGGACAGATCCGCGAGGGTACGCGTGTCCTCCCCGGATCTCCGGATCACCCCGACCTGCGCACTGGGAACCCCTGCTGCGCGAGGGGTGACCACCGACACCAGCAGGTCCGTGCCATCATCCAGCTCGAGCGCAACCCAGCGCCAGCCTCCGTACTCGTGGGCGTAGACGAAGCCCCACTGGTGGTCCAGCCAGCCCGTCCCCTCGACCCTCCGCAGCTCGCCGTGCCGCTCCAGCGTGCCCTCGAGCCGCACCCGGGGCAGCGCGTAGTAGCTGAACCGTGCGCTGCCCAGCTCGAGGCGCCCCAGCGGGCCCTCCTGACCCACCGCACCGACCTCGAGGGGGGGCACGGTGGGATGAGCCCACAAAGAGAGCGATCCTCCGTCCACAGGCAGCTCCCAGCGGTAGGCCCCGGCCTCCCTCTCCGTGCGCCAACGTCGCACCTGGAGACCGAAGCCCTCGCCCCGCTCTTCGAGCCGCTGCCGCGGCCCGGGCAGCAGCCCGAGCCCGCGCCGGGCCGAGATCGAGGCACCCGTGTCCAGGTCTGCGACCACGCCGGTGAGCAACGCCAGCCGGGCTCCCCAGGTCAGCACCGGCACACCCACCACGCGGTCACGCCGCGGATCGTGGACCACCGAGCTGGTGAAGACGCTCAGCTCCCTCCCCTCATCGTCCCGCAGCACCCCCTGCAGGTACCACCACTCGGTCTGCGCCCCCGGATGGGGGCCGTGATCCTCCGGGAAGACCAGCGGACGAGGTGGCGGCCCCCGAAGCGGAGCCGAACACGAGGACAGCAGGAGAGCGAAGGCCAGCAGCGCGTAGACCATGGATGGCTCCGGGATGCCCCTCCCAGGAGCGCCAGCGGGGAGCCATGTCACAGGACGCGCTATCCTCTGCTGCATGTCCCTCCCCCGCTCGCTGCGCCACATCATCGACGAGGACCTGGCCGCGATCCGGGGCGAGCTGGAGACGCTGGCTCCGGGGAGCGAGGTGGTGCTGGCCGGCAGCCTGGCCTTCGACGAGCCCTGGGCGCGGACGACCACGGCCGGCGAATGGGTGCTCGAGAGCGACTACGACCTGTACCTGCTGGTCCCGAAGCTCCGAAGAGCCGCTGCCCTAAGGCGCGATCCAAGGCTACGGGGTCTCCAGGACCGGCTGAGCACCCGCGCTCCCGTGGACCCGTTCGTGATCTGGCGACCGCTACTGGAGCGAGGTGTGGTGGGGATGGTCGGGCGCTCGCTGCACAGCGGAAGCTTCGTGGACTGCCGCCTCGATCCCCGCGACCTGAGGGCAAACCAGGCGCGCAAGGCCCTGGTTCGCCAGCGGCTGCTCGCTCCCCGCGAGACACCCGAGCGAGCTGGCTACCAGCGGGTCAAAGCGGCTGTCGAAGCCCTGCGCGCCATCATCCTGGACCGGAACCCCGACCTGAGCCCCCGCGCCCTGTTCAGCCTACGCGCCAACCAAGCCTGGCTGAACGCCTGGCCGGAGGCGCTGCCGGCGGTGGACAGGGAGACCCTCACCGCGCTGCTGAGCGCCCGGCTCGAGCTCGGCGGCCCAGGCCCCTCGGAGGCGTTGCTGGACAGGGTCGGGCCCTGGCTCGACCGCTTCGTTCACACCGAAGCGCGGCGGCCGCTTCGCCCCGGTCACCTCGGACGCCCACGCTCCACCGAGCTGCGGGCCTGGGCCGCCTGGCTCCGCCACGGGCTGCTGCCTGTGCCGGGGCTGGACTACGACGCCGCCCTGCAAGCGGTGCTGGCGGACCCAACAGCACCCCGGCTCGCCGAGGACCCCTCGGCCCGAGCCGGCTTCGAGCGACGCTGGCGGGGCCTCCACCTGGGCCCGGCCCCCCGCGGGGCTCTGCTGCAGGCCATCGACGGAGCGCTGGGCAATCCCACCAGCGGCAAGGGCGAGTGCTACCTCGTGCCCCGGGGATCGGCGTGAGACCCCCAGGGGCCCTGGGGCGGACCACCGCGGGCTACGCGGCCGCCGAGATCGGCGCCCGCGCCCTGTGGTTCGTCCTGGTGCTGGCGCTGGGGTGCCTGCTGCCACAGCGAGACTTCGGGGCCTGGAGCCTGCTGATGGCCCTGGCGGGCCTGATGGAGATCGCGCTGACCCTGGGCCTGCACGGCCCGGCCGTGCGCTGGCTCTACGATCGGGAGGGGGGCGCCTACACCCGCGCGCTGATGGCGCTGCTGCTGGCCTGGCTGGCGGTCTCCGTCGCGCTGGTGCTGGGCCTCGAAGGACTGGGCACGCTGAGCTTCCACCACCTGGTGGACGATCTGGCGTGGCTGCCCCACGGCCGCCTGGCCCTGGGGCTGGCCTGGCTGGGGGCGGCCAGCGCCATCCCCCTGGCCATGCTGGCGGCCCGCCAGCAAGCGGGAAGCTGGGCAGCGCTTCGCGTGGCCACGGTCCTCGGGCCCGCCCTCGGTGTGGTGGTCGTGCTACTGCTGGGCCGCCTGGACACCGCCGCTGTCCTCACCGGACAACTGCTGGGAGCCGCCCCCCTCGCCCTGGTGGCCCTGGGCGTGGGCTTCGCCGCCGCGGGCTGGCGGCCGGACTGGCGCCAACTGCGGCCCATG
>CAZHIK010000276.1:0-9610 GCA_964532635.1 uncultured Enterobacterales bacterium | reverse complement strand
GAGATCCTGCGTTGAGCAACGACCCGGCCAGAACCTGCTGACCGGGCCGTTGCTGCCCCGAGCGCAGCGGGCGTCGTGGACGTGGGGTGTTTTTCTCGCCCTTCACGGACCGGAACGAATGGTCCTGCACGGATCGGGGCGGCGGGGGCGGACGTTGGCTCTGCTCGGCTCCGGCCTGCCGGACGGTGTGTCCCCCTGCGGACACGCCGGGTTCGGAATGTCGATGGCGGGGAGGATCCTCGGAGGGGCTGGAGCGTCCTCCGGGGGACCCACCTGGCGCGGCCTACCCTCGCCCGTAGGCGTCGGTGGGTGCCTGTTCGAGATCCTGCGTTGAGCAACGACCCGGCCAGAACCTGCTGACCGGGCCGTTGCTGGGGATCGTGTGGCTGGGTGGTGAGGCAGATCGGTCAGCTATCCACCGCACGCTTCCACCAACGCATTGTCCCTCTCGCCCCAGGCGACCCAGTCTTCGGCCAGCACCCAGTCGCAGACCAGGGTCTGGAGGGTCTCGGCCTGCTGGGATTCGAGGACCGCCAGGTTGTCGGCTTCGTGGGGATCGGAGGCCAGGTCATACAGCTCCAGGGGCTCTCCCGGATAGGCGCCACCTTCGGTGGTGAAGGGGGTGCAGCCGTCGAAGTCCGGCTCGGTGGTCAGGTGCAGCTTGTGATCCGCGAGCACAACCCCGGCAGTCTGCACGCCCCGCTCGAAGAACAGGGGCGCTGGGGTCACCTCCCCAGCCAGCAGATCGGACACCAGGGAGCGGCCACAGCACAGGCCCTCCCAGGCGAAGGCTCCAGAGAGCTGGGCGATGGTGGGGGCGATGTCCACCAGCCCCACCCAGCCATCCAGGCGGGCAGGCTGGAGCCCGCGGACCGGGGCCCGAATGGCGTAGAGCACCCCGAGCACCGAGGTGTAGGGGGAGCAGCCGTGGAACCAGTAGTCGTTGTGCAGGCCCAGCTCCTCGCCGTGGTCTGACCCGAAGACCACAAGGGCCTCGTCGTAGCGGTCGATCTCCTGGAGCTTGGCGAACACCTGGGCGATGTGGTCGTCGGTGCGGCGAACCTGGCTTGCATACCAGGCTTCGAGCTGGGCCCGATCCGCCTCGCCGAAGCTCTGCAGGCCCCGCGCGATGTCGTTGCCCTGCTCGGGATCACTGGGATCCACCTCGCCGTCGTAGGGCTCAGGGTGGAACAGTTCGTAGTACTCCTCCACCAATCCATAGGGCTTGTGGGGTTGGTTCAGGTGCAGCCACAGGAAGGTCGGCTCCCCAGGCTCGAGGGCGTCGAGGCGCTCCCCGAGTGCCTCGACCAGGGCGCGGTCCCGCTCCTCGAGGTTCCCGAGCTCCGGCTCCTCCTCGCCCCAGGTGCAGACCCGCTCGTCGATGCCCCGATCCAAGAGGTTGCAGCGGTTGGCCGAGTAGCCCAGGGTCCGCCAGCCTGCTTGCTGGAACTGCTCGGTGAGCCAAGAGCCCGAGGCCTGCGAGCTGCGGTCGTTCTCCCGGATGCCGTGGTTGCGCGGATAGGTGGCGGTGACCAGGGTGCTCAAGGAGGGCTGTGTCAGCCCGCGGGGGCTGAGGGTGTGGGGCAGCAGCACCGCCTCGTCGAAGAAGGCCGACAGCGTGGGGGCGACCTCCCAGCCCTGCTCATTGCCTTGCAGGATGCGGGCGTTGAGGGTGTCCACCGTGATGAGCACCACGGTGTCCAGGGGTTGCCAGCTCGGGGCCTCGGTGTCGGTCTCGTCCAACTCCACCCCCGGGACCCCAGGACAGGCCTTCGAGCCAGTGCGGAGACCCAGGTCTCCGTCACAGGCCGCGAGCAACACGAATGGAATCAGGGCGCGCACGCTCGTTCGACCTCCCACACGAAGCGTATCCTACCGTTGGCCTCCACCACCGTCAGCTCCGCGCGGTCCTCGGTGAAGAGCAGGTGGCCAAAGCCACGGCGACTGGCCGCATAGCGGGTATCGTCACAGGCCTCGACAGCACGGGGAGGGCTACCGCCGCTGCCCATCACCACGTGGACGGCTTGGCCCTCGATCACCTGCTGGTGGTGGTCGTGGCCCGACAGGTAGAAGTCGGCGTGACGCTCCACCAGGCGGCCGACCCGCCGCATGGCGCCCCTCGTGGGGCCGTGCACACCACCCGAGCGCAGCGGATGGTGACCGTAGACTACGATCCATGGCGCCTCGGCACGACGCAGCCCACGGGCGAGCCAGCGCCGCTGGCGGCGGTCCATGCGCTCGGTGTCCAGGGCGTAGAAGCTCACAGGCCCTCGCCCGAAGGCGTAGTAGGCGGAGGGCATGTCCCAGGGCCCCCAGCGTGCGCTGTAGGCGATGGACGCCTCGGGATCGCCCTGGTGGTCGTGGTTGCCCAGCACCGGCCGGACGGGAACACCCAGGGGAGCGTAGGGAAGCTCCACCTTGGCCCGCCACTGGGGGTCGTCGACCCCGCTGACACCCGCGGGCATCACGTTGTCACCCAGCAGCAGCAGCAGGTCGCAGCGCTGGCTGGCGCAGTGCCCCGCCATCGCCTGGGCGACCCGCAGCTGGGCGGGTCCCCCCGTGCCGCTGTCGCCCGCGAACACCAGCCCAAGCTGGCCGCCGGGCTCGGCGGCCAGCAGCGGTGCCAGCAGCAGCATCGCTGCGATCAACGGGCGTGCTCGAGCTGCACGCGGATCTGGTCCGGGCGGCGCTTGACGAAGCTGAGCACGTCGCTCTGGGCGCCGCGGGTGTCCAGGCTGCTGCACTCGGACCGGGGATCGGAGCGGCTGAGGTAGGCGATCTGGTCCCGCTGCCACACGGCGTAGGTGAACATCTCACGCTCCTCGGCGAGGGCGGCCACATCCTCGATGCGCTCGAACAGCGCGGCGACACAGGCCGGCGAGTCCAGGCAGTCCTCGAAGAGCCGACCGTGCTCCGCCGGAGCGTCGGGATCGAACGGGTTGGTGGGGTACAGGCCCTCGCGGAACGCCTGGTCGGCGCCCCATGGGATCATGGTCCACTCGCCCGACGCGGGCTCGTGGTACAGCAGGTAGTTGTTGGAGCGGGTGAGGTAGCTGTCGAGGTTGCCCACGAACAGCTCCACCGCCCACATGCCCAGCAATTCGTCGAGCACGAAGTAGTCGTCGAGCACCGACAGGTAGGTGTCGGGCGAGGCCCCCTCCACCGCCTTGAACAGGGCCCGGATGTCGCCGGTGCCCGAGGGCTCCCCGGACTCCTCTTTGTCGAACAGCTCGGCCCGTCCGCTGCGCACATCGGCGCCGTAGCCGCCCTCGTAGAGGTTGCCGCCAGGATCGTCGAAGTTGCGCTCGAGGAACTCCTCGTCCATGGTCTCGACCACGCTGTACAGGCCGTAGGCATCGCCGTTGACCCGCACGCAGGCGTAGCCGTGCCGTGGTGCCACTCCGCCCACAGTGGCGTGCAGCCAGTAGGTCAGGTTTTCCGACAGCGTGGAGTCGTCCTGGACCATGTTGTTCAGGGTCAGGCGCCGCACGCCGTAGAAGGAGTTGTCGTCGTCGAACTCGCCGAAGTCGATCTTGAGGGCCGCCTTGCGCTCCATGGTCCGGAACGAGCTGTCGCCCTTCAGCCGCAGCCCCGCCCCGAACTCGTCGCCCCCGAACGCCACGGTGGCGTGCACGTCGTCGCGGTCGTCGTCCGCGCTGTCAGGCAGGTCCTCGAGGTTGTCTCGATCCACGAACAGGTGCAGATCGAGCACGCTGTCGGGCTGGTAGAGGAAGGCCCCGGAGTCATCGCCGTCGGGGGGCACCGCCTGGCCCAGGCCGCAGTAGGCCCCCTGGCTGCACCCGCTGAGGGTGTAGGCCGCCAGAAGCAGGGGAAGAACCAGGGCTCCGCGCACGGGAAGGCAGGGTTGGGGAATGGGTCCAGGTCGACGGATAGCTCAGGATTTCACGGGTCGCGGGGGTTTTTCGAGGCTGCCTCGACGTTAGGGGAGGCTCCAACGTCCCCAGCCCCCGGATCGACCACCATGAACGAGCCATCCTGGCAGCGCTTCGCTACCCGCTGGGGCCTCGAGCCGCGACCCGAAGGTGCCTGCCCCGTCTTTCTGCTGGCCAGCGGCTGGCGCTGCGGCTCCACTCTGCTGCAGCGCCTGGTGTGCTCCACCGGCGAGCTGCTGATGTGGGGCGAGCCCTACGGCCGCGCCAACATCGTCCCCACCCTCACCCGCGCCGCCATGGTGCTGCGAGAGGACTGGCCGGGCCCCGGGCACTTCCCCCCCGACCAGGTCTTCGAACAGCCTGCAGAGCACTGGATCGCCAACCTCTACCCACCGCCCGATGCGATGGTCCGGGGCTTCGCAGCCATGCTCGACGCCTGGCTGGCCGAGCCGGCCCGCGCCCGGGGCTTCGACCGCTTCGGCCTCAAGGAGGTGCGGCTGCAGGCCATGGACGCCGCCTTCCTGGCCTGGCTGTACCCCGACGCCCGCTTCCTGTTCCTGGTGCGCAACCCCTGGGACGCCTGGTCCAGCTGCAAGGGTGCTCAGTGGTTCGTGCAGTGGCCCAACCAGGTCATCCAGACCGCGCCCCAGTTCGCCAAGCTGTGGCTGCGCATCGTCAACAGCTTCGCCTCCTGGCCCTCCGACAACGCGATGTTGATCCGCTACGAAGATCTGGTGAAGCCCAGCTTCGACCTCGAGCAGGTTCGGGGGCACTGCCGCCTCGAGGCCATCGATCCCGCTCCACGGGACAAGGTCATCCGGGGCATGGCCAAGCCCCCCATCCCGCTGGACGCCACCGAGGTGGCCCAGATCCACCAGATCGCCGGTGAGCTGGCTCGAGCCCTGGGCTACAGCGGGCCATCGCCCGGCCGAAGCCAAGCCCAGTAGCGGCCCAGTGGGATAGGTCGAGGCCCATGCCTGGCCTCAGCGTGCCATCCCCCTGCTTCGCGGTAGCTGGCTCCCCCATCCTGGGCAGCCTGAGCGCTCTGCTGTACCGCGCGCTCTTCGCCCGGGTTGGACTTCGGGCCCACTACACCCGCATCTCCATCGATCGCGCCGACCAGCTGCTCACCCTGGCAGAGGAGCTGGGCCTGTCGGGCATGAACATCACCAGCCCCCTCAAGCAGGCCACCCTCTCCCGACTGGCCCGCTGCAGCGACGAGACCCGCGAGGTGGGCGCCACCAACACCATCCTGGCCGCACCCGGCGGCTGGATGGCCCACAACACCGACGTCGCGGGCGTGACACACACTCTCGCTCGCGCGGGTGTGTCACCCGACACACACCGGGTCCTCGTGCTCGGTGCGGGCGGCGCGGCGCGGGCCGTGCTGACCGCCCTGCGTCAGGCAGGCTTTCGCCGCGTGCGCCTCTGCAATCGCAGCCCCGACCGTGCGGCTGAGCTCGAGCGCGCCACCGGCGTCCCCAGCTGTGGGCTCGGCGAGCTCGAGACCGCGCTGGCCGGCAGCGATCTGCTCATCAGCTGCATCCCCGGCGATCCAGGCCTGATCCCCGCGGCCTGGCTCCGTCCGGGCATGGCGGTGCTGGACGCGGACTACCGGGCTCGTGGCTTGACCCGGGCCGCCGAGCTGGCGGGCTGCCGCATCCTGCTCGGCTCCGACTGGTTGGCCTGGCAGGCGGTGGCCAGCTTCGAGCTCTTCACGGGCCACCGGCTCGATCCCGCCCATCAGGACTGGCTGCGTGCGCTGGTGGCGTCACCGCCCACGCCATCCCCGGGGCCGGTGGTGCTCACGGGCTTCTCCGGGACGGGGAAGAGCGCTGTGGGCGCCATCCTGGCCAGGTTGTTGGGCTGGGCCTTCGTCGACACGGATCGCGAGGTGGAGCGAGAGGCCGGCACGACCATTCCTCGCATCTTCGAGGGTGAAGGCGAGCCCGGGTTCCGTCAGCGAGAGCGCCAGGTCGTGGCGCGAGCCCTGGGCCTGCCCCGGGCCGTCATCGCCCTGGGAGGCGGCGCCCTGCTGCACCCCGACACCCGCTCGCAGCTCGAAGACCACGGCCTCTGCGTGCTGCTCCACGCCGATCTCGAGCACTGCGCCGAGCGCGCTGGCGACGGCACGCGCCCCCTGCTGAGCGGCGCGCGTTCCCTCGGAGCGCTGTGGGAGCAGCGCCGCCCCGGCTACCTCGCCTGCGCGGACCTGGTGCTCTCCAGCCACCACCAGTCGGCCGAGGCCACGGCCAGACAGCTGATGCGCGAGCTCGAGCTCGGCGGCCAGCTCGAGCGTCCCAGCGCCGCAAGGAGCCTCGGTCCGGGTCGGGTCCGTGGGGCCCTGCTCCAATGCCCAGCCTCCAAGAGCCACGGCATTCGCGCCCTCTGCGCCGCCAGCCTGGCCAAGGGCACCAGCACCCTGCGCAACCCCCCACGCTGCGAGGACTTCGCCGTGGCGGTGGGCATCTGCGAGGCCCTCGGCGCCAGGGTGGAGCACCGAGCGGGCGCGCTCGAGGTCCACGGCATCGGAGGTCGCTGCTCCGCACCGGAGGGAACGGTGCTGGACTGTGGCGAGTCCGCGCTCTGTATGCGCCTGTTCGCCTGCATCGCCGCCGCCCTGGGCGGACGCTTCCGCCTCGAGGCCCACGGCAGCCTGCTGCGCCGTCCCATGGCTGCCCTCGAGCACGCGCTGCGGGATCTCGGGATCCGCTGCTCCAGCCGCGATAGCCTGCCGCCCCTCGGCGTCCAGGGCCCGCCCACCCGCTCGCGGGTACTGCTCGACGCCAGCGGGAGCTCACAGGTGCTCTCGGGCTTGCTGATGGCCGCCCCCCTGGCCGGCCGGCCGACCCTCATCCGCGCACGCGGGCTGGTCAGCCGCCCCTACGTCGCGCTCACCCTCGACCTGCTCGCCCACGCGGGCATCTGCTACGAGGCCTCCTCCGACCTGGACCGCTTCGAGCTGCCCGCTCTCCAGGGCTACCGCCCCCTGGACCTCGGGATCCAGAGTGACTGGTCGGCGCTGGCGTTCCTGCTCGTGGCGGGCGCAACCACCGGGAGCATCGAGCTGCACAGAGTCGATCTCGGCACCTCCCAGGGCGACGAGGTGATCCTCGAAGTGCTTCGATCGGCGGGTGCCCCCCCCCGGATAGACGACGAGTTGCTGTCGGTGGCCACGGGGACCCTGCGCCCCTTCGACTTCGACGCCACCGATCACCCCGACCTGTTCCCTCCCCTGGCCGTGCTGGCCGCGGCCTGCCCCGGAGCCTCGGAGCTGCGGGGGGTTGGACGCCTCCACCACAAGGAGAGCGACCGCGCCCTGGCGCTGCAGCGTGAGCTGGGCGCCATGGGTGTGCGCATCGAGCTCGAGGGCGACTTGATGAGGGTCCACGGTGGGCCCGTGCACGCTGCGGACGTGGACGCCCACGGCGACCACCGCATCGCCATGGCCCTCGCGGTCGCTGCCCTGAGGGCCGATGCCCCGTGTACGCTGACGGGGGCGGCCCACGTGGCCAAGTCCTACCCGCGCTTCTTCCACGATCTGAACGTCCTGTGCGGAGCCCAACCATGAACACCCTCGGCCGCCTGTTCCGCGTTGGCATCACCGGCACCTCCCGCGGCCCGGGTGTGGGCGCCTGGATCGAGGGCTGCCCTCCCGGCCTCCCCATGGAGATCAGCGTCATCCAGGCCCAGCTGGACCGACGGCGCCCCGGCCGTGACGGCACCACAGCCCGGGTCGAGCCGGACCAGGCCCGCCTGCTCTCCGGCATCCACGATGGTCACAGCACGGGCCAGCCGATCCTGATCTGGATCGACAACCGGGACGCGCGCAGCGACGGGCAGGATCCGCACATCCCCCGCCCGAGCCACGCCGACCTGGTGGCCCGCCAGCGCTACGGCGGCTTCGCCGATCCCCGAGGCGGGGGGGCATTCTCGGGGCGCCTGACAGCCGCCCTGGTCGCGGCGGGAGCCGTCGCCCGCGCCCTGCTCCCGGGGGTGACCCTCGAGGCGAGTGTGCTCGAAGTGGGCGGAAGCTCCGACATCGACGCCGCGGTGACCCAGGCCGTGGCTGCCGGAGACTCGGTCGGCGGGCTGCTGGAGTGTCGCATCGAAGGGGTGCCCCCCGGCTGGGGTGAGCCTCTGCTGGACCCCCTCGACGGCCGACTGGCCCAGCTGTGCCTCTGCATCCCCGGTGTGCGCAGCTTCGAGATCGGTGCCGGCACGGCCCTGGCAGGAATGCACGGCAGCCAGGCCAACGATCCCATCGTGGACGCCACCGGGCGCACCGCCAGCAACCACGCAGGGGGAGTCAACGGCGGCCTGAGCAACGGCAATCCCATCGTGTTCCGAGCTGTGGCACGCCCCACGCCGAGCATCCCCCAGCCGCAACGGAGCGTCGACCTTCGCACCGGTACTCCCGCCACGGTGCACGGGCGCGGGCGCCACGACGCCTGCTTCGCGCTGCGCCTGCCCCCCATCCTCGAGGCCGTCGCGGCCATCGCCCTGGCGGACTTCGCGCTGCTGGCCCGCGCCGCCATACCCGAGGCCTAGCCCACGGCCACCAGGATCGCGGCCACCGTCGCCAGCAGCAACGCCACGGGGAACAGCCGGTAGTAGAGCCGGAGCCACCGGTCCAGGGCCGCGCGCTCGTGCCGCGCCAGACCCAGCAGAACGGCGGGCAGGTGGCCGGTCTGCTCCCCGGTGGCGATGCTGCTGTGCTGCGCTGGGGTGAGGCTCTCGCAGGGAGCCAGGGCCCGCGTCAGATCGCTGCCGTCGCGCACGCGGTCCAGGGCGGGCGCCAGCTCGGCTCGCAGCCCCTCGTTGGACAGACAGGCCAGCGCCACCTCGAGGGAGGGATGAACCCCCAGGCCCACCTCGAGGCAGCGCCCCAGGGCCGAGAACAGCCGCGCCCGCTGGTGGCGGAGCACCGGTGGGGCGAGCAGCAGCCCTGGCCCCGGCTTCATGAGCACCGCCCGGTCCAGGACGCCTCGTCCGACAGGGTGGCGGTGGAACGCCAGGCACGCCAGGGTCACCACCGCCAGGAACAGGTCCAGCTTCACCAGCCCCCACAGCCAGGGCAGCACACCGCTGTTCATCAGCACCGACACCGAGAAGCAGAGCTGGGCCAGGTTGAGCAGGAAGATCGGGTAGAGCAAGGCCCCCGCGATCTTGCGCAACAGGCTCTGCTGCAGCGCGCTGTCCTGCTCCATCGCACCCAGCACCCGCACCAGGCTGCCGGTCTCCTCCCCGATCCGCAGCAGCACCACATCGCTGTGTCCGAACAGCTCCGGATGGACCGAGGCCGCCTCCGACAGGGTGGCGCCCCCCCGCACGGCCGAAGCCATCACGCGACAAGCAGCCGCCGCGCGGCTGTCACTCTGGGCGGCGTAGTGCTCGAGGGCCGCGCTGGGCTCCACCCCAGCGTCCAGCTGCGCCCGCAGCACGGAGGCCAGCCTCCGTCGCTCTCCCGCGGGGATCCGGAGCAGGGTGCCGGAGACGAGGGCGTTCATGGACCCAGCAACCTCATCTCGCAACGGGCGCAGTCGAACACCAGTTCCAGCCTTCGTCCCTGGGGATCTTCCAGGCTCCAGGGCTCCACCGGGCGCTCTCCGTGCCGCCGGGGGCAAGCCTCCAGCTCGTAGCGCAGGCAGAGGCGGGTGGTCATCACCGGCCGCCCCGACAAGGGCGCGCCAGCCTCGGCACCGGCCTCGATCTCA
>CAZHIK010000275.1:6166-9617 GCA_964532635.1 uncultured Enterobacterales bacterium | reverse complement strand
CCAGCAGGTCGGGCAGCCCGTCACCGTCCACGTCACCCGCCGCGGCGACGCAGAGCCCGGCGTAGTCGCCGCCGGACTCCCCAAACAGCGTGGTGTCGGCGTCGCGTCCCAGATCGACGGTGCCCGAGGCCGGCCCCAGCACCAGGTAGGCAGCCCCGGCACCGCTGCCCTCGGAGTCTTCGCCCGGGGCACCGATCAGCAGGTCGAGCACCCCGTCGCCGTCCACATCACCGACGCCGGCAAGGGCGGTCCCCACGTCGTCGCCGCTGCTGTCCGCCTCGAAGACCGCGTCGGCGCGGGAGTTGGACTGTGAGCTGAGCACGGGGCCGTACCAGAGGTAGGCCTCGTCGTCTTCGCTGCCGATGAGCAGGTCGTCGTGACCGTCGGCGTCCACGTCACCGGCCGAGGCCACCATGTAGCCGACATGGTCGGAGTGGGAGCCGTACAGCTCCACGTCGGCAGAGCCGAGATCCAGTTCACCACTGACCGGCCCGAAGACCAGGTAGGCCCGACCGGCCAGGCTGCCGACCATGAGGTCCTCGAAGCCGTCGCCGCCGAGGTCGCCGACCCAGGCCACGGAGGTGCCCGCGTAGTCCTCGGGGTCCTCACCCACGAACTTGGTGTAGGCCCCGGACAGGTCGCCGCTTCCCGAGGGGTTGCCCAGCACAACGTAGGCCGCGCCAGAGTCGGTGCCGGACTCGTCCGCGTCGAAGGCACCCACGAGCAGATCCCCCACCCCGTCACCGTCCCAGTCGCCGCCCAGGGAGAGGCTCGAGCCGGCGTTGTCATAGTAGGCTTCGCCCAGCAGGGTCGCATCCGCACCTGCGATGGGGGTCGCGCCGTCGAGGCCACAGTCGTCGTACCAGCTGCCATCGCAGTCGTTGGCCAGCCCGTCGCCGCAGATCTCGGTGGCTCCCGGATACACTGCGGCCTCGGCGTCGTCGCAGTCCGAGGCGCTGGCGGCATAGCCTGTCGGGACGGTGCAGCCCGGCGCCGTATAGCTGGGCGAGCCGTAGCCGTCGCTGTCGTAGTCGATGTACCAGGTGCTCGCATCCACCGCATCGGGCTCGTCGGTGTTGCCGTCGCAGTCGTCGTCGTAGCCGTTGCAGTACTCGGTCGCGGCGGGGTTGGTGAGGGCCCGCGCGTCGTCGCAGTCCGAGGTGTCGGCGCAGAACCCGCTGGGCTGGGAGCAGGCCGCCTGGGTGGTGGCGGTGGTTCCGTAGCCGTCACCGTCGGCGTCCTGGTACCAGGTGAGCGCATCGACGGCGTCGTCCTCGTCGGTGTCACCGTCGCAGTCGTCGTCGTAGCCGTTACAGTACTCGGTGGCCGCCGGGTTGCTCGCGCTCCTGCTGTCGTCGCAGTCCGAGTCGTCGGCGACGGTCCCCGTGGGCTGGCTGCAGGCGGTGGTGGCGGCCGAGGCGTCCCCGTAGCCGTCACCGTCGCTGTCGGGGTACCAGCTGGGCGCGTCCACCGAGTCGTCCTCGTGGGTCAGGCCGTCGCAGTCGTGGTCCGAGCCGTCGCACCACTCGTCCGCTCCGGGATGGACATCCGCGTCACCGTCGTCGCAGTCGCTGTCCGTGGCGGCCTCGCCAGCGTCGTCGCAGTCCAGATCGCTGGAGTCGGTGACCGCCTTGGAGCCCCAACCGTCTCCGTCGGCGTCCTCTTGGCACAGGTCGCCGTCGTCGCAGTCCTGGTCCACCCCGTCGGCCGACACCTCCGCGGCCCCCGGGTGGACCGAGGCGTCACTGTCGTCGCAGTCGCTGTCGTCGGAGCTGGCACCGCTGGGCAGGCTGCAGGCGCTGACGGTGCTCGATGCATCGCCATAGCCGTCCCCATCGGCGTCGGTGTACCAGGTGCTGGCATCCACCGAGTCGTCCTCGTCGGTCAGACCATCGCAGTCGTGATCCAGGCCGTCACACCACTCGTCCGCTCCGGGGTGGAAGCCCGAGTCCCCATCGTCGCAGTCGCCGCCCTCCGCGACGGTGCCTGTGGGCTGGGTGCAGGCGGTGGCAGCGGTGGCTGGATCGCCGTAGCCGTCACCGTCGCTGTCGGCGTACCAGGTGGGGGCGTCGACGGACTCGTCCTCCCAGGTCGCCCCATCGCAGTCGTAGTCGTGGCCGTCGCAGTACTCGTCGGCACCGGGGTGGGTGGTGCTGTCCATGTCATCGCAGTCGCTGCTGTCGGCGACGAAGCCGACGGGCTGGGTGCAGGAGGTCTCGCAGTCCGCGGCGTCGCCGAAGCCGTCGCTGTCCACGTCGGCGCACCAGGCGGTGGCGTCCACCGCCTCGTCCTCGTCCACCTGCCCGTCGCAGTCGTCGTCGTGGCCGTCGCAGTACTCGTCGGCGCTGGGGCTGATGGTGGCGTCCGAGTCGTCGCAGTCCTCACCGTCCACGCCGGTGTAGCTACCCACCGGCTCGCAGGTGCAGGGCCCTGGCGTGGTGCCGTGGCCGTCTCCGTCCTGGTCCAGGTACCACTCGACACAGTCGATGGCGTCGCCCGGATCGTCGTCGGCGTTGGTGTCGCCGTCGCAGTCGTCGTCCGCTTCGGTGCCGCAGTCCTCGAGGCGCTCGGGGTGCACGTCGGCGTCGGTGTCGTCACAGTCACCCACGCAGCTCGAGCTGCCAGCGTCACCGCAGTCGGACGGGACGTCCATCGGCTCGCCCCCGGCGGCCGCCACCAGGGCGACGTAGTCCTCGACCCACCAGCCGTCACCGTCGGCGTCACCGTCGGTGGCTGTGCAGCTGTCGTCCACCCCGTCGTAGTAGCCCTCGATCTGTCCGGGGAACACGCTGGCGTCGCGGTCGTCGCAGTCGGTGCCGAGCACGTCGTCCCGGTCGGGCCAGAGATCGCTGTCGAAGGTGTCTCCGTCCTGATCGAAGTCGCCGTCGCCAACGCAGTCTTGATCCACGCCGTCGTACCAGCCCTCCTCGGCGCCCGGGTGGACATCACGAGGGGCGGGCTGGTCAAAGCCGTTGATGGCCTCGAGGTCCTCGGGGATGCCCTCGATGTCGATGGGCACGTCCCAACAGTCCCCCTCGAGCCCCACCGGGACGGCGAGGGGCTCGAGCCCGCTGCCGGAGTCGAGCACGCGCTCGTCGTAGTCGTCGGCCCAGTACCCGTCGCCGTCCTGGTCGCCGTCGTTGCCGTCGCAGTTGTCGTCGATGCCGTCGTACCAGACCACCTCGGGCTCGTCGGTGGGGTAGATGCTGGGGTCGGTGTCGTCGCACTCGGTGGGCACGCAGTACAGCCCGTCGCCGCCCTGGTAGCCGTCTCCATCCTGGTCGCAGTCGTTGCCGTCGCAGTCTTGATCGGTGCCGTCGTACCAGGTCTCCTCGGCAGCGGGGTGGACATCGGCCGCGGCGCTCCCTGCGGGGTTGTCGTCATCAAGCGGGGCACCGTCGATGCAGTCCAGGCCGAAGCTCCCATCGCGGCCGGGGTAGGCCTGGGTTGC
>CAZHIK010000275.1:0-6156 GCA_964532635.1 uncultured Enterobacterales bacterium | reverse complement strand
CCAGCCGTCGCCGTCCCGGGCCAGGTCGTCGGCGCCGTCGCAGTCCTGATCCACACCGTCGTACCAGGTCTCCACAGCGGAGGGGTTGACCTCGGCGGCGGTGGGCTGCTCCCAGGCGAGGGGCTGCCCAGCCAGGTCGGAGTAGTCGCTCGAGACCACGGTGAAAGCCAAGGGCGAGGCCGTGGGATCGTCCCAGCAGTCCCCTCCTGGCAGTGCACCGCTGCCGGGCACGCCCTCGGTGGCCAGCCCCTCGTGCTCACTGGCGACCCAGCCGTCGCCGTCGCGATCGTAGTCGTCGTCCCCAGCGCAGTCCTGGTCGATGCCGTCGTACCAGTGCTCGGGCGCGCCGGGGTAGACCTCGGCCCGCCCGCCGTCGCAGTCCTCGGGCCAGGCGTAGCCGTCGCCGTCTGGATCGAGGTAGCCCTCGGGCACGAAGTCGCAGCCCGCCACGGTGAGCAGCGCGAGCATCCAGGCGGAGGGGCGGAAGGGCATGGGCAGCTAGAAGACCAGGGTGATGCCGGCGGCAGCGCCGAGTCCGACGGTGCCGCGTGTAGAGATCTGAGCCGCGTAGCCGAGGGACCGCGTGCGCTGCTCGAGCTCCCCGAGCCGCTCGAGGGCAGCGTCGGGATCCCGGCTACAGGCGCGCTCGATCGCACAGGCATCGGTCTCGCTGAGCAAGCGGTGCCGCGACGCCAGGGCCGCTGTCAGCAGGCTGGTGGTGACCACCAGCCCCCCAGCCGTCGCCAGGGGCAAGGGTTGCAGCAGCACTGAGCGCTCGGGTGGGGGAAGCGAGGCCTCGGTGAGGGTCTCGGTCGAGCTGGGGATCAGCGTCGGCGCGTCGGGCAACACGGGGATGGGTGGTAGCGACGCGTCGTCCTGTTCCTCGGGCTGGGAGACCGCCACCGGCTCGACAGGGGGGGGGGCCTCGGCGACCGGGACGCGCCGCTCCTCGACACAGCGAGCCAGCACACCGGGCTCGGTGGCCTCGGTGACGATATCGACCGGCAGCCCAACGCCGGCGGCCAGGTAGCCGGTCCAGCAGATCTCCCGATCGATGCTGGCCCACTGCACCAGCACAGGCTGGTCCTGGGCGCGGTCACCCATGGCGCTCCCATCCAGCCAGAACACGCCCTCGATAGGACGCAGGAAGCGGCCGCGGGGATGGGGCTCGCGACTCCTGGCGCGCGCGAGCAGGTCTCGGAGGGGATGACCCGCAGGAGCCAGCTCGGATGAAAAGACGAAGTCCGGCTCGATGTCCAGGATCGCCCGGAGACCACCCAGCGCGCCATCGACGTCGCCGAGCAGGAAGCGGTCCAGGGCCATCACCATGTGGAGATCCCGCACCACGTCCCTGGTCAGGGGCTCGGTGGCGCACTCCACCGACCGGTGCAGCTCGAGGCTGGCCTCTTCGTAGGCGGGCTCGTCCATGGAGACGTACGCATCGAGCACTCGTGCGGCAGCGTCCTGGACCTGCTGGGCCGAGGCGGGACAGTCCGCCTGGACCAGGCTGGATGACAGCAGCAGGACGGGTAGGATCATGGAACGCTCGGAGGGAGAGTATACCGCCGGTGGCCCTGCATTCCCGAGGCCAGCCGGCTACTCTTCGTCCACGATCTCCACATCCGCGCCGCTGGCGACCTGCTCGTCCGCTGTGCGCAGCGCCTCGAGCAGCAGCCACTCGGTGGTGCCGCTTAGGTTCCGGGAGGGGGGCTCGGCACCAAAGACCACGGAGAAGTCGCCCTGGTGGGCCCGGACCATGGCGCGCAGGGCGCTCAGCCCCTCGATGTCGTCGAACGCCGCGTACAGAAGCTGGCCGCGGAGCACGCCGATGTTGCCGCGGCTCTCGCCCATCAGCACGGTGACCTCGCCGGTGCGCCCCCCCAGGGAGAGGGTCTGCAGAAGATCGGCCAGAGGCAGCTGAGAGAGCTGGCCCCGCACACCCCGCGGGCCGGAGGAGCTGGACTTGCGGGCCAGCCGCTTGAGCTTGGCCACCAGCACGCCCACGTCCACGGGCGGGGTGAGCACGTCCTCGGCACCTTGATCGATCAGGCGAGAAGCCGCTGGGCCACGCCCGCCGATCAGGAACACGGGCAGGTCGCAGGTGGCCGGACGCTGCTTGAGGGCGGCCAGCAGCTGGGAGCCCCCCAGACGCGGCAGCTTGGCGTCGGCGATGATGCAGGCGGGCTGCCAGGCCTCGGCCAACTGGAGCACGTCGTGGCCGTTGGCGGCCATGACCAGCCCGAAGCCCCCGCGCACCAGCTCGAGCTCGAGGGCCGCCACCAGCACGGGATCCCGCACCGCCACCAGCACCTCGGCCAGCTGAGTGCCCCGCGGGGTCTGGCCAGCGTGGAGGCTGGCCCAGCGCAGCACAGCACCCACGGCCTTGACCACCCGGGGGGAGTGGTGGTGAACGTTGTCGCCCAGGATCTGGGCCATGTCGTCTTGGCCGGGCTGGCGCCGGCGCACCACGTGGCGAACCGTGTAGACCACCTCGGCACCCGGATGCGCGCCGATGGGCCCACCCCCACCGAGCCGGTGCTCGAGGGCACTGAGCAGGCCCTCGAGGTCGTAGGGAGCGTCGAAGGCCTGCATCAGGCTGCGGGCCAGGGCGAAGCGAGCGCTGGTGCCCGGACGGGAGGGCAGGGCCAGGGCCAGGGCGCGGAAGCTGCCGAGGGACTCGAGCTCGAGGAAGAGGGCGCCGAGCACCACGGTCTCGATCTGGGCCTGGCCGATGCCGAGTCGCTTGGCCACCGAGCGGGCCAGATCCGTGGCCCGCCAGACCTGGATGCGGGCGTCGGCGTCGTGGCCCTCGCCCACCTGGATGAGGAAGCGCAGCAGCTCGAGGTGGAAGCTGGAGATCCGCCGGGGCTCGAGCACCGGCAGCGAGCGCAGGCCGTAGGAGGTGACCGAGACCACCTGGAGCCCTGGCTGGATCCGGCGCCAGGACTCGAGGTAGGGCTCGACGACACCCCGCAGCTCGGAGCGGAACACCAGCCGACGGATGGGCGCCGCCCCCAGCAGCCAGGCCACCTGGTCGGGATCGGAGGCGAACTCGGTGGTGCCGTCCTCGATGGCGTCGAGGCGCTCGAGGGCGTGGAGACGGCGGGGGTTGGTCTCGAGCACCAGGTCGCGCTCGAGGCGGGCCCCCTGCAGCACGGCCATCAGCGGCTCGGAGGGCAACTCGCGGTCGCTGGGCCCATCGGCGGGACCGAGCATCCGATCGATGAGGTCGGCCACACCACTGCGCGTGGCCAGGAAGAGCCGGACCTCCTGGACCCGGGCCTGGTCGCGCACCGCGCGCAGCGCCAGGACGTCGGTGGGATCGGACCCGAGCACGGTGAGCACGTCGTGCTGGGACTCGTAGAGGATCGGTAGGATGGAGTAGCGCCGGATCACGTGGGGGGGCACGCGCTCGATCACGGTGTGGTCGATGCGCAGCTCGTCCAGACGCTCGGCGGACAGCAGGTTGAGCCGGTACTGGTGAGCCAGGGCCGAGGCCAGGCCAGCCTCGTCGAGCAGGCCCATTCGGAGAGCCAAGGCGCCGAAGCGCACCTCTTGACCCTGGGCGAGCCGCGCGAGCACCTGATGGATGTCGTCCTCGGACATCAAGCCGAGCTCGCGACAGATGGCGCCGAGCGGTGAGTAGTCCATGCGGGCTCCAGAGCAGGCAACGTAACGGAGCCACCTCGGGGTGTCGCAGGCTCCAACGGTGCACTCCGGAAAAACCGCTCCGAGCCCCACGAGCGCGCAGCCCCTCCCCCGCTTCCCCGCCCCGGATCCCCACGCTATGCTGGCCGCGAAGCCCGGAGTACCGTTGCAGCTCCCAGCGCCGACACCACTCGCGATCCTGACGGTGAGCCTGCTGATCTGCGAGCCGGCACGAGCCGCGGAGAGCTTCGCGGGCCAGCGCTTCCACTTCGGCGACCTGCACGTCCACACCGGGGCCTCCGGGGACGGCTCCTCCTCGGACCTCGGGGGGGGCTGCCCGGAGGTGGACGACGTGCCGCAGCACTGCGGCGCCGTCGCCGATCTCGCGACGACCGCCACGGACAACGGCCTGGACTTCCTGGCCACCACCGACCACGCCAACAGCTCCCAGGCTGCGACAGCCGAGGACTTCGAGTGGGTGCTCTGGGAGCTGCAGCATAGCCACGATCCCGACGGGGGCTTCGTGACCATCCCCGGGGGCGAGCTGTGGGTGAGGCACGGCGGCAAGCTCGGAGGCCATCTCAACCTGTACTTCTTCGCCGAGAGCGATGCCCTGAACCAGCTGCGCCTGCATGACTTCGCCTTCGCCATGGACGGGGAGATCCCATCGGACGACGCCGAGAGCTGCGGTGCTCTCTGGCGCTGGATGGCCGAGCTCGAGGCTGCCTGGGGGCCGGTGCTGTTGCTGCCTCATCACCCCCAGATGGGCGGCGGTATGGCCACCAACTGGGCCTGCCACAGCCACGTGTACCCGGAGTCGCGGCGCTACCTCCCCGCCGTCGAGGTCTACTCGCGCCACGGCGACAGCACCGTGTTCCCCACCTCCTACGATCCCCTCTGGCACCCCGACGAGGACCAGCAGCGCGATCTCTCGGCTGCACTGGACCCCACCGGCTGGGCCCTCCGCCTGGGCCTGCTGGGCGGCACCGATGCCCACGACACGCTGCCGGGCAGCGTCTGCAACAACGCTCGCGCCTACCGGCAGCAACCCTACGGTGGAGGCCTGACCGCAGCCGTGCTCGACGAGGGGGAGCGCTTCGACCGCGAGGCGCTGTACCAGGCCATCGTGGACCGACGCACCTACGCCACCAGCGGCCCGCGGCTGCCGGTGTCGCTCGAAGCCAGGGTGGACGATGAGCTCGTCGGGACCATGGGCGAGGTGATCGAGCTGCCCGCCGCCGCTGAGGTCGAGCTGCGCGTGAGCATCCCCACCGTGCACGAGCACAGCGTCCTGGGGGTGGTCCTCCGCACCCCCGACGCCGAGCTGCCACTGGAGGCCACAGGGCCTGGCACCTGGGCCGGCACCCTCTCCCCCCAGGAGCGCCCGGACTGGGCCTACCCGGTCCTCAAGATCGACGGCATCGCGTGGTACGGCGAGGCCAACTGCGACGACGGCGGCACCACCGACGAGGAGCGGGTCTGGCTCTCGCCCGTGTGGCTCGAGCCACAGCCGGGTGTGGACGGCCACGGGGACACGGGCTGGGATGAGCCCGGCTGCCGGGGCTGCGCCGGGCGTACGGGAGGGGCTGGCTGGTGGCTGGTGCTGGCCGGGGCCTTCGCTGCAGCGCTGCGGCGTGTCAGGAGATCGTAGGCTCGTTCACTACCCGTGGCGCAGGTCCGGTGCTTTGATAGTCGTAATAGT
The DNA here is from genome assembly GCA_964532635.1 of uncultured Enterobacterales bacterium. GTDB lineage: Bacteria > Myxococcota_A > UBA796 > UBA796 > JAFGLY01 > CALDOK01. The sequence continues at coordinate 806 of CAZHIK010000275.1, read as the reverse complement.
GCAAGCCCAGGACAAGGTCATGACCGAGCGCCCCAGCCTCATCGAGAAGCTGAAGCAGTGGGACCAGATCGCCGTGATCGCGCTGGTCATCGTCCTGTCCCAGCTCGCCGCGGTGCTGTGGCTGGACGCACACCGCGATCCGGCCCCCCAGGCAGCGGCGGGATCAGCCTCGGTCGCAGCACAACCTCCCCCTTCCTCCCGGTGACCTCCATGCGCAGCGCCTCGCTCTCGCTCACCCTGGCCCTCGTCCTGTCTCTCACCGTCGGATGTGGAGAGGACCCCGACGACGACCCCAAGACCGACGACACCTCGGAGGGCGACACCGACACGGACACCGACGCTGACACCGACACCGACACCGACACCGACGCCGACACCGACACAGGCAAGCCGGCCGAGGCCGGCAGCTTCGACTTCCGGTTCAGCGGTCCTATGGAAGACCTCGGCTTCGGCCTGCTCCCCATGGACCCCGGCGCCACCAGCTTCGAGGAGATGGTCCAGCCCGTGGCGATCACCGGCGAGACCCTCAGCATCGAGATCGAGCCCCCGGACGCCAGCGCCCTGGTGACCTTCGACGAGCGGGAGCCCGAGGTGCTGGCCGCCGTCTGGATGCCCACGATCTTCGCCGACAGCGACGGCGACGAGGTGATGACCCCGCCCGGCGACTGGTTCACCGAGCTGGGCGAGGTGGCGCTGGTCTACCTCGACGGGCCGATGGGAGAGACCCTGAAGAAGGCGGGCTTCCACCCGGGCTGGAACGTCCGCAACTTCGTACCCGGCGAAGGCATCGACTACGCTGGGCCGCT
>CAZHIK010000274.1:0-9620 GCA_964532635.1 uncultured Enterobacterales bacterium | reverse complement strand
ATGGACGAGATCTGGTCCCAAGCCCCCGTGGCCTGGGAGGGCAGCCAGGCCGAGCTGCGCCCGCCCCCGGAAGAACATCGCTGCGCCACAGGTGAGCGATAGGAGTATTCTCCCTCAACTCGCGCCCGCGCGAGCCGACCAGATATCAGCGGAACATGCCGGCCGAAGGTGGTATGCTTCGGAGGTCAACTTTGTGTCCAGCGAATGTGCTGTCGCGTGAGGAAACCATGAGCCGTACCCTGATTCTCCCCCTCGCCCTCGTCTTCACCGGCGTCGTCTGCACCGCCTGCGGCGACAAGCCCGACGACACCGGGCCTGACACCGATGACACCCAGGACACCCAGGACGACACCGGCGAGACCGACGTTCCCGATTCGATCCCTCCCTGCTCCGACGGCTCCTGGGGCTACGTCGACGAAGACAACGACGCCGTGATCCACGTGCGTGCCGACGGCTCCGACGAAGATGGCGACGGCACGGCGGCCTACCCCTTGGCCACCATCGAAGCCGCCCTCGAGCTCACCCGCGTCGCCTCCGGCGACAAGATCATCGGCGTGGGCGCCGGCACCTACGACGTCAACCTCAACCTGTCCGACACCACCGACGACAACGACACCGTGATCCAGGGCTGCTCCACCGCCGAGACCATCCTCGAGGGTGCGGTGTCCGACACCCCGGTGCTCAGCGTCAGCGGCGCCACCAACGTGGTCATCGAAGGCCTGACCAGCCGCGGCGGCACCCGCGGCATCCAGGTGTGGAGCGAAGCCAGCGTCACCATGAACGACATCCTGGTGGAAGACTCCTACAGTGTGGGCGTGGTCATCAACGGCAACGGCACCGTCGCCGTGCTCAACGACGTCTACGCCAACAACTCCCGCACCTTCTCCGACGGCAGCAACGGCTACGGCTTCGCGTTCCAGGAAGGCGCGGACGTCACGATGACGGGCGGCGGCGCCTACGACAACACCGGCGTGGGCATCCTGGTCTCCGACGTCAACGCGGCCACCTTCGACGCCATCATCGTCGAGGGCACCCAGCAGAACGGCGACGGCTACTACGGCCGCGGCATCCAGATCCAGGACTTCGCCGACTCCATCAACATCGAAGGCGAGTGCGAGTTCAACGAAAACCACGACGCCGGCGTGTTCTCCCTGACCACCCTGGCCTTCACCATGGACAACTCCTTCGTCCGGGACACCGTGGCCAGCAATATTCCCGACATGGACAAGCTGTTCAGCGGCGACGGCGTGGTCATCACCCGGGGTGAGGACAACCTCAACCCGGCCCACTACCTCGCCACCGTCTCGAACAACACGATCGAAGGCTCCGCCCGCGCCGCCGTCGTCTTCGACGGTGTCACTGCGGTAGAGGAGAACACCACTCTCTCGGGCAACCTCACCGACATGGTGGCCCAGGGCCCCGCCGAAGTGGACAGCGTCGACGTCGAGCTGCTCGACGAAACCTCCGCGCTGGGCCTGAACCTCGAGCCCATGGCTGCGGTGGACTTCACCGACGCGCCCTGACCGACGGGGGCGGCACATACGGCTGAACCTCGTCCACGCCCATGGTCAGCGAGAACGCCAGGCTGCAGGTCGGCCGGTCCCATACTGGGCAGACCTCCACCCCCGGCACGTCGCCGTAGTCTTCGACTTGCTCCATGCAGCCGTCTCCTTGGACGAGCAGGTCTGGCTGATTCCCCGACCAGCTGTTTCCTTCGACCCTCGCCGCGGAGCCATGGAGGAGCAGCCCGGCGCCCGCATTGTCTGCCAGGTCATTGCCCATCAGCCTCAGGCCGGAGTTCCCATCCCAAGCGGATACGCCAGAGGCGAAGACCCCGTCGCCACAGCGAAGCCCAGTACCGTGACCCACGCCAGTCCCTCCGGTGAAGGCGCTGTCGGATAGCGCGTATTGGCCTTCACCCATCAACCAAACACCGGCGACCTCGTTGTCGGAGAACCAGCTGTCCACGACGGCCAACTCCGGGGGGCCCCAGCTGCCCTGTTCTGCCGCGTAGACTCCGACACCTCCGCCGAGGTTTGCGCTCGGAACGGTGCTGGAAACCGTGGTGCGCCCCAGTCGCATTCGACCGTAGGAGAGCACCGCTGCTCCCGCGAACTCATTGGCGATCAGGTCGCAGTCGGTGCACTGGACGATTCCCCGGTACCACGCCAGCAGGCCAGGCCCCTCTGTCCCGCTCACTTCGAGCCCGCGGGCTTCGAGGCGCGCACCACCCTGTACGGTGAGGCCAGGGGCGACCATGCCATGACGACTTGCAGAGCCTGTGGTCCGCTCGATCACGGAGCCATCCAGATGCAGCGTGCTCCCTTCATCCAGAACGAGAACGCCAGCGCCACTGCTCCCGACCACGGTGAGGTCCTCGGCGCGGGCCTCCGCTCCTTCGTGCACGAGAAGACCGCATCCGTACAAACCACTCGACGGGCGCTGCGTGTCCTCAATCCGAACACCCCGTAGCTCCACCACAGATCCTGGTCCTTCCACCATGACGCCGACCTCCACATTCGACGCCAGTAAACTCCGCTCCAAAGTCAACCGCCCGCCACTGTCTACCTGGACGCCGTAGCCGCCGGCATCCAGGCGATTCCTGCGAGTGCCGGCGATGACACAGTCTCGCAGGTCCGCACGGCTTCCCTCGTCCACGACCGCCAGACCGAGCGTCGTCGCGGACACAAACTCGCAGTTGGACGCCCTGAGTTCGGCGCCAGAGTATACCTCGACGGCAAGCCCATACTCCCCGCTGGCCTCGGGCTGCGTGTCTCGAATCGTGACTCCTTCGAGCTCGACATAGGCTTCTGATCCCGTAGCGCTGATACCCGCCCCATGGTTGCCCTCGAGCAAACAGTCCGCGGCCATCAGGCGCGTCCCGGCGTCAGCGTGTACTCCATGCCCGTACTCACCCAGGCCGGTCGGCAGGGTGTCGCGAATGACCACGTCTACCAGCCGAACACTGGAGCCCTCGGTCATGACACTGACACCAGACTCGCTGTTTCTCTCGATCGAACAACCCTCGGCCGACAGCGTCGCACCCAGATCGACGACGATGCCATCACCGAAAAGCCCCCACTCGTCCGGCCGCGTGTCCGACACCACCACATCGACCAGGCGAACCTCGGTACCCGGATCCGTGACCAGCACTCCGACATTTGCGCTGCGGTGAATCCGACACGACTCGGCCTCGAAGTGTGCCCCGTCGTAGACCTCGACGCCGTACCCCCCCATCTCGACTCCATTGAGCTGCGTGTCCTCGATGGTCACATCCAAGAACGTTCCCTCCGCGCCGGCACCACGGAACTGGACCGAAGACCCATGATTCCCAGCGATGTCGCAGGCCTCGGCGTGCACGGAGGCTCCATCACGAACCAGCAGCGCCTGCCCACCCTCACCAAAGAAGTCCGGAACGGTGTCCAGGATGGCGACGCGCCGAAGGTCCACCACCGTTCCGGCAGCCTCGGCGTAGACTCCCACATCCGTGTTCCCCGCGATCTCGCAGTCCACCATGGACAGCTCACTCGCGGCGACGAGGGACGCCCGACGAGCGGCCACACCAGCAACGGCGCTGCCTGACACGACCGACTCTTCCAGCCGGGCCTTCCCAGAGTCCACGAGCACACCCAGGTAGCTCGAGCCCTCCACCGAGAGTCCTCGAACCGACACCTCCCCATGCAAGGTGTCGACCAGGACGCCAGGTACACCCACAGCATCCAGGCTCGCGTCCAGTGTCACCAACTCCCGACAGCGACCCGCCAGCTGCACCCCTGCGTGCTCCGTCGTCAGCTCCAGCGTCTCCGCATAGGCCCCCGCCGCCACCGCCACCAAGCCACCGTCCCGCGAGCCCGCCAGATCGAGCCCAGCCTGGATGCTGCGCAGGGGGGCATCGGCGGTGCCGACACCGCCCTCGACAGCTCCGATGTCCACGTACACAGTGGCATCATCCACCTCCAGATTGCCCCAGGTGCCGATGCCGCAGGCCTCGGGTACGCAGCTGCCGCCGTCGTCGAGGTAGCCCGGGCCGCAGCTGCGCTCCTCGGCCGGCGGCTCGAGCTCCGACCCGCCGCACGCGGTGGCGATGGGCAACGGCAGGAGCAGGGCGAGCAGGGGCCTCACGGACCCGACTCCTGCGACGCCGCCGATGGCCCGACGCGACGAGGCGAGAGGAGATCGTCGCGGGAGGGCGCCGAGGGTCGACTCGCTGGGAGCCTGCGGCGGAAGGGCTCCGACACGCCCCAGTCGGGCAGCGGTACCGCTGCGACAGGCGGGGGAGGGAGCTCGGGTTCATCGATCTCGGCTACGGCGAGCGTGAAGGAGAACGCGAGATCGCAGGGCGGCCGATCCCAGGTGGGGCAGATCTCCTGCTCCGGCGCCTCGGCCCAGTCGTCCGACTGAGTCAGGCAGGACTCGTCCTGCACCAGCAGGTCCGGAGAATTGCCACCGTAGCTGTTGCCGTCCAGCATGGCCTGGGCGTCGTCCAGCAGCAGGCCCGCACCCAGGTTGTCGCTGATCTGGTTGCCCTGGAGCCACAGCCCTCCGCTGCCGTCCCAGCGCTCGGTGCCACGCGCGAAGACCCCGTCTCCACAGCGGCTGGTGACCCCATGCTCCACACCACTGCCACCGCTGATGGTGTTGTCCACCAGCTCGTAGGACCCCTGGCCCCCGACCCAGACGCCCGCGACCGGGTGGTCCTCGATGGTGCTGTCGGTGACGGCCAAAGAGGGAGCCGGCTGGCCCCGCTGCTCGGCAGCGTAGATGCCCACACCGCCGCCCAGGTTGGCACTCTCGCCCGTGCCCGAGATCGCGGTATCGGACAACGTCAGCCCGCCCCCTCCCACAGCCACAGCCCCGGCGAACTGGTTGTCGATGATGCTGCAGTCACCGCAGCGGAGGCTGGCGCCATCGTTGTTCGCAACCAGGCCCGGTCCACCGTTGCCCTGGACCGTCAGCCCCGATGCCTCGAAGCTCGCCTCGCCCTGAGCGATGATCCCCATCGCGGACATGCTCTGCCAACCAAAGCCCAGCCGGGTCCCCGTGACGGTCGAGTCCACCATGGACGCTGCTGCGTTCCCATCGGTGACGAGCACCCCCGCGGTGGTGTTCCCACTCAAGCTACAGCGCTCGATCTCGACCCGGGCGCCATCGCTGACCTGGACGCCGAAGCCGATGTTGCCATCCGTGTGGAGCTGGGTGTCCCGAATGACACCGTCCAGCAATGTGACGGAGGTCCCTGCATCACGGGCCGCCACCCCGGCGCCGGTACAGCCGCTGATCTCGCAGCCCTGGGCCTCCACGCTGGCGCCATGGAGCGCGACGATCCCCAGCTGGTCCGGGCTCGTCAGCTCGCAGTCCCGTAGCGTGACCACGGCACCGTAGCCCACCGAGACGCCCCCTCCGATCTCGCCTGCGGCCGCCCCAGGGTTGGCCCGGAACACGCAATCCCGGAATGCGGACCTGCTCCCTTCGTGAAGCGTCGCGACCCCCACGTGGGTGTTGTCGTGGAACGCGCAGCCCTCCGCCGCCAACGATGCTCCTTCGAACACCTGCACCCCGTAGCCGGTGAACCCATCGGGATCGGGCGCGGTGCCGTAGACGGAGCTGTCGCGCATGATCAGCTCGGTGCCGAAGCCGTTCGTGGACACGCCCAGCGCAGCGTTGCCCCCCACCTCGCAGCCATCCATCCACAGCTTGCCACCCTCGGCCACGCTGATCCCGACCCCGCTCCAGCCGAGCACGTCCGGCTGCGTGTCCAAGATGGAGCAGTCCTCGAGCTGCACGACCGAGCCGTCGCCGTACACGGAGATCCCCAGGGCGCTGTTGCCGCTGATCTCACAGTTGATTGCGGCGAGCTTGGCGCCCAGGACCGCGTAGACTCCGAAGCCCTGCAGCCCGCTGTCGTCCAGCACCGTACCCCGGACGATGCAGTCGTTCAGCGTCACGAGGCTGTCCTCGCCCTGAGCGGCCACTCCGAAGGATGCGTTGCCCGCGATCTCGCAGCGCGAAGCCTCCAGCATCGCGCCAGCGGCGACAAAGACCCCGGGGCCGATGCCACCGCCCCCCCCTGGGTTGTCCAACACGCTGCAGTCCCGCAGCTCCACGCGCGAGCCGGCGTCCACGATCCCGACCCCAGCACCGCGGTTCCCGGTGCAGAGACAGCCCTGGAGCTCGAGCTCGCCCCCCATCTGGACGACGACACCTCGACCCATGTCCTCGGTCTTGTCCTCCAGGGTGTCCCGCATCACGCTGCTGCGCACGATGGCCGTGGTGCCTTCACTAGCGACGAACAGCCCACCGACCTGGTTGTCGGAGAGCACGACCTCCTCCGCATCGAGGCTCGCGCCCTGCTGGACCGCGAGCCCGTAGCCCATGTCGACGGTCTCGGATGAGCGTGTCCCCGTCACCGTGGCACGCCTCAGCTCGAGCCTGGAGCCCTCCTCGGTGACGCCAATGCCCGCGTTGGTGTTCCCCCGCATGTCGAGATCCTCGGCGTAGCCCGTGGCGCCAAAGGAGATCTCGAGGCCGTAGCCGAGCCTGCCGGCGGAGTCCGGGAGCGTGTCCCGGATGCTGACGTCCCTGAGCGTGATCTCGATGGGCGTCTCCTGGGCGACGACGCCGTAGTAGCTGTTCCCGACCACCTCGCTCTCGACCAGCTCGATGCTCACGGGGCAGGCGGTGATGCCCCTGAAGGCCAGCGCGCCTGCGTGCGCATTCCTCCGCAGCGACATGCCCTCCAGCCGCGCCACCCCGGACCACACCGAGACCCCCGTGTGGTTCGAGTCCACCACGCTCAGGCCTGCGACCTCCACCTCGCCCTGGCGCGTGCTGATGAGTACTCCCGCGGTGTACGCGTCACCGGCGCTGGCATCGATGGTGACCAGGTCATGGCAGCGGCCCGCCAGACGCACCCCCACATGATCCGTGCTCAGCTCCACGTTCTCCCGGTAGGTCCCCGCGGCCACCGCCACCAGGCCACCACCTCGAGATCCCGCCAGGTCCACACCCGCCTGGATGCTGAGCAGCGGGGCGTCGGCCTTGCCATCGCCGCCTTCCGCGGCCCCGATGTCCACATAGACCGTGGCGTCATCCACCCCGAGCGCGCCCCAGGTGCCGGTGCCGCAGACCTCGGGCACGCAGCTGCCGTCGTCGTCCAGGTAGCCGGACGCACAGACGGCCTCCCCACCGGGAGGCCGCTTCCCTGTCCCTCCTCCGCAAGCCAGGGCGAGCAGGAGGAGGATCATACCGCTCCGGCTACTCCAGGCAGGCGGGGTCCTTGGCGCAGTCGTCGTCCTCGCAGTCGGTGAGCTTGTCGCCGTCGTTGTCGATCTCGTCGTCGCAGATGGCTTCCGGGCACTCGAGGGCGCAGTCGTCGTCCTCGCAGTCGACCAGCTTGTCGCCGTCGTTGTCGATCTTGTCGTCGCAGATGGACTCGGGGCATTCGAGGGCGCAGTCGTCGTCCTCGCAGTCGGTCAGGCCGTCCTCGTCGTTGTCGATCTCGTCGTCGCACTCGGTCTCGGGGCAGGCCTCGTCACCGATGCAGTCTTCGTCGTCGCAGTCGATGTCGCCGTCGTCGTCGTTGTCGACCTCGTCGTCGCAGATCTCCATACAAGCGGCGTCTTCCTCGCAGTCTTCGTCGTCGCAGTCGACATCGTCGTCTTCATCGTTGTCCACGCCGTCGTCGCAGATCTCCGGGCAGTCGTCGTCGTCGTCGTTGTCCCAGCAGTCGTCGTCGTCGCAGTCCACAAGGCCGTCGTTGTCGTTGTCGATCTCGTCGTCGCAGGAGGTCTCGGAGTCCTGGCAGTAGTCGTGGCAGTCCAGATCGTAGCAGTCGGCCCAGCCGTCGCCTTCGTTGTCTTCGCCGTCGAAGCAGTCGGTCTCGACGCAGTACTCTTCCTCGTCGCAGTCCCAGTCGGCGCAGTCGACATCACCGTCGCCGTCGTTGTCCACACCGTCGTCGCAGTCGCTCTCGACGCAGTAGTCGTACTCGTGGCAGTCCCAGTCCTCGCAGTCGATCCAGCCGTCACCGTCGTCGTCTTCGCCGTCTTCGCAGTCGGCTTCGTAGCAGCCTTCGGCGTCGCGGCAGTCCCAGTCGTCGCAGTCGAAGTAGCCGTCGCCGTCGTTGTCGACCGCGTCGTCGCAGTCGGTCTCGACGCAGGCATCGACGCCGTAGCAGTCGGAGTCGTCGCAGTCGATGTCGCCGTCGCCGTCGTCGTCCAGGCCGTCGTCGCAGATGATCTCGCCGCAGCCTTCCCAGCCGACGCAGTCGTCGTCCTCGCAGTCGATGGGGCCGTCGCCGTCGTTGTCGATGCCGTCATCGCAGTCTTCGAGGCCAGGTCCGGTGTCTTCGACATCGCACTCCGGGCAGTCGGGACAGGCGCTATCGTCCGCCTTGTCGCCGCAGGAGTACAGGGCCAGGGGGACGAGCAGGAGCAGGGGGAGAACGCGAGCGAGCATGGAAATCCTCCGAAACGTCAAGGGCGGCCGAGCGGTCGCCCCGATGAACGGGATGCTATCACAGGTCGAGGGCTGTGGTGGATAGGGGCTCTGAAAGCACGCTGTGGTCGCATAGAGAGGTGGGAATACCTCCTGTGGGTGAGGGAACCATGGGTGGCGCACAAGCGCGGGGGGCGCCTCACGGGCGCGGCGGGACCACTCGGGGATAGGACATCCTCCCCCACGCCAGAGAGGTAAGCGTGTACTGGACCCTGTTCGAATGGATCGCCCGGATCGGCTCCGGCCTGCACCTGCTGCTGGGCCTGGCCGTAGCGCTGGTGGCGGTGGTGGTCGCGGTCGGGCTCACCCGTCGCAGGCTGTGCCGCGAGGCGGCCTGGCTCATGGCGGCGGGCTGGCTGGCCAGCGCGGTGCTGTACCTCGTGGAGATCGTCATCAATCACCTGCTGATGCCGGTGATCGGCTGGACCGTGGGGCAGTGGCTCAACTACGGGCTGGACCTGCTGTACATGGTCTGCTTCGTGGTGATCGCTGTGAGCCTGTTCATGTTCCGTCCCCCCGCGGGAGGTCGGTCATGAGCGCGCCCTTCGACATCGGAACGCTGATCAGCGCCCTGCTCACGCTGGTCTGGATCGTCATCCTGCTGGGCTCCGCGGGGGTGGCATTGATGCGCTTCCGCACCACCGCCACCGGGCTGCTCTTCGGCGCGGTGTTCGGCCTGTGGGCCCTCGAGCGCCTGGTGGTCCTGGTGACGAGCACCTTCGTGTTCGGGATGCTCGACGATGCCTCGCTGTTCATGGTCATCCAGACCGGCGCGCTCACCCTGCTGACGATCCTGGAGTACCTGGCCCTCGGAGCGGGCATCGCCCTCATCCCACGCAGCCTCGAGAAATTGGCCCGCTGAGCCCGGTTCAGCGGGACCGCCGGTACCACGTTACCCCCGCTGGGAGTATCCCAGCGGAGAGTGCCTTGAGCTGCAAAGACCACGCCAGTAGCCCCCCCGTCCAGCCCACCGACCGCGACAAGAAGGACTTCTCCAACGGCGAGGGCCTCACCCCCCTCGAGCCCATGGAGCTGGGCCGCATCGAGGACTTCGACGGGCTGCTGGCCGCCATGGCACGCACCAGCTTCCAGGGGCGCAACCTGGGCAAGGCCGCCGATGTGCT
>CAZHIK010000273.1:0-9669 GCA_964532635.1 uncultured Enterobacterales bacterium | reverse complement strand
GGCTCCCGCTGCTGGACTTGAACCAGCGACACCCGGATTAACAGTCCGGTGCTCTAACCAACTGAGCTAAGCGGGAATGCTGTCAACGTCGTGGGAACTTCCGCTCCCGGCGAGCGCCGCCCAACTATCGCCGCGTTCCCGGAGCGTCAACCCCTCCATCGTCGCCTGTGTAGGCGCCAGGGTGGATGCCCCTCGGGTGTACGTCCATGAGACCACGGCGGGGGTGGACGGACTGGGTGGGGAGGGCCGTGGGCGAAGCGTGCGCAAGTGTGGACCCTTGGCCCCAGGGTGGGGAGTTGCGCACGGAAATGGGTCAAAAAGCGTGCGCAAGTGTGGACCCTTGGCCCCAGGGTGGGGAGTTGCGCACGGAAATGGGTCGATAAGCGTGCGCAAGTGTGGACCCTTGGGCTCAGGGTGGGGAGTTGCGCACGGAAGAGCAGCCACCTGCGCAGCCGGGTCCCCGGTCGTCGCCAGGAGCACCGCCGAGCCCTCGCGCGCCCGCGCGAGGCGCGCCCTCACACGCGCGCGATCGAGGGCAACGCGGGCGTGCGCGGAAGGGCTGTCGCGACAATCGTGACAAAGCGAGACAAGAAAGACGGGGGTCGACCCGAAAACGTGCCCCGGCTGCGACCGATGGGTGAGTCAGACCGAGGAAAGCATCATGACTCTCGCCCTTCTCGCCGCCCTGCTCATCGCGCCCACCGGCGAAGCCTACACCATGATGCACAACGACCACGGTGCTCCGCTCTACTGGCAGCAGATGCCCATCCAGTTCACCATCAATCCCGACAATCCCTACGGGCTGAGCGCGGAAGAGGTCGAGGATGCCATCCTGTCGGCGGCCGAGGCCTGGGAAGATGTCGGCGCTGCCATCGAGTTCGAGTACCTCGGCTTCACCGATGTCCAGGAGATGGGCTTCGACCAGGTCAACGTCATCTACTTCGACGAGAGCTGGGAGCAGGGCGACTCCAAGGCCGCGATGACCTACAACTGGTCCACGGAAGAGGGCGCCATCGTGGCCTTCGATGTCGGCCTGAACGCCGAAGACTACGAGTACACGGTGGACGAGCTGGACCCGGTCATGGACCTCGAGAACGTGATGACCCACGAGCTGGGCCACGTGCTCGGCCTGGGCCACTCGGACATCGACGATCTGGCCACCATGTGGGACACCACCGAGCCCGGCGAGCTCATCAAGCGCGACCTTCGCCCCGACGATGAGAACGGCCTGCTGGCCAACTACGGCGCCGACGTCCCCATGGGCGTGGCCTGCAGCAGCAGTGCGGGCGCCAACGGCGCCCTGGGCTGGCTGGTCGGTCTGGTCGCTGCCGGCCTCTGCCTGCAGCGCCGTCGCAACTAGGCCTTTGGGGCCGAGCGCCCCGGCCTACTCTTCCTCGGCACCTTCGCGCCACGCGGCGTTGACGGCCTTGCGGTCTCCGGGGCCGGCGCGCTCGAGGCCGCCGCGCCTGAGGCGCTTGCCCACGATCTTGCGCTGGCGCGCCTTGTACAGGGCGTGGGCGTTCTCGCCCTGCTCGTTGGCCTGGGCGGTGGCTTCGTCGAGGATCTGGAACTCCACCATGACGTAGACCACCCGCCCCAGCAGCAGGTGCTGCACAGGGTCGCGATCCTCGAGGAACGCGTCGATGCGCACGGGGAAGTCCACGATGAAGTTGATCATCCGGTAGGTGGAGCCCGAGAAGGGGTTGGGCTCCTGGATCAGGGGCTCCTCTTCCGGCAGCGGGAACTGCAGGCCCGGCACCAGGTGGTGGGCCTCGGGCCGATCCTTCAGCATGTCCAGGAAAGAGCGCAGGTTGTTGTGGCTCTGGCCCGGGATCACGTAGTTGAAGGGGAAGACGTGGCGGGTGAGCCAGACGACCGCGGGCAGGATCTGCTCCGGGGTCTCGGTGATGATGCGGAACCGCAGCTTGTCGAAGATGGTGGTGGCGTGGGACTCGGTCTTGACCAGCAGCTTGGTGATGACGGAGCTACGGGTCTTGCGGCTTCCGTAGAAGGCCAGCAGCGGGAAACCCTGCTGCCGCATGGAGTCGGCCAGCTCCACGATGCGTCGCTCGGCCAGCTCGATGAGGTGGGCCTCGGACACGGAGGTCTGGAACTTGAGGTCCGCGGCCTCCATGTGGTTGATGACGTGCATGAGCTTGAGGATGGCGCAGGCCAGGATCTGCTTGCGCCTGAAGCCACGGGTGTTGCTGGCGGCCAGGAACACGTCGCGCACGTCGGCGGGATCGCGGAGGTCGTGGGGGAAGGCGAGCTTGTGGTTTTCTTCGAGGTAGTTGACCGCTTCGTTGAACAGAAAGCGCAAGCGCTCCCGGTCCACCGGGTCGCGGGTGTCGAGCATGTGCAGCGACAGGTAGCGGTCGACTTTCTCGTAGGTGTCGAGCTCGAGCTTGTGCCAGTCGATGATGGAGTCGCCCCGGAGCACCAGGCGAGAGGCGTCGAGATCCTGCAGATCGAACTCCAGCCGCTGGATAGCGGCACGGGTGGAGCAATCAACGGTCAGGATATCGGGGCTCAAGGGGCGGGCCTCGTGAGCTCGAAGTGGAGGAAGGACGCCGGACAGATCCAGTCAGCGCGGATGTCTTGCCCGGGCACCCGCCCGTAGTTACCTCGGCAGCGCCATGCAAGCTCAACTTAGCGTCATCGCCGTCGTCCGTCGTTCCCTCGGGGTGCTGTTCCAGCGCCTGGGCCTGTTCATGGTGCTGGCGCTGCTGTTGGCGATCCCCAGCACCGCGCTCACCGACTGGCTCACCGAGCTGTTCCTCGAGCTCAACAAGTCGGTGCTGGCGGCCAACGGCGTGCTGATCGACAAACAGATCGCTGCGATCCTGTGCATGGGCGTGGCCGACATCGTAGCGCTGCCCTGGGACCTGGTGGTCAAGACCATCGCGGTGGCCGCGGTCATCCGGGCGTTCCTGCGCATCACTGCGGGCGAAGAAGCCACCCTGGGCGACTCGTTCAACTACGCGCTGAACGCGTTCCCCCGCCTGTTCAAGCCCTTCGCCCTGGCCCAGCTGATCATCTTCGTCGGTTCCCTGGTCTACATCCCCGGCATCCTCTACGGCCTGTTCTACGCCTTCGTTGCCCCGGTCGTGCTGCTGGATCCCGGGGTCAAGAAGGTCCTCCGCCGCTCCACCCGCCTCACCCGCGGGCGCCGCGGCCGCATCTTCCGCACCTACCTGCTGTTCTTCCCGTACTGGGGTGCCCTGGCCCTGTTCGGTCCGCTGGTGCTGCCCAACATGCACTTCGGGATCGCCTACGCCGCCTGGACGCTGAACGCCCTTGTGTGGTTCGTCATCGTCATGGCCGTGCTCCAGCTCTACATCGAGCGCATGGATCAGCTCCAGGCTCTGATCGATCAGCGCGAGGCGGAAGGCACCGCCGTCAGCTCGGCCGACGCGTAGTCGGCGCTGCTGGAGCCCGCGATGACCCGCCCGGAGGCGGCGCTGCTGTCCAGCGCTCCGGCGCTACTTCGGGAGCGTGGACGCGTAGCCGGGCTGCCCACCGGCGCGGCCGGCTGGCTGCTGCCCCGGGCCCTGCGAGCTCCTGGGTGGGTCGTGGTGGCCGATCCCGACCAGCTCGACCTCACGGCCCGCGTGCTGGCGTTCCACGCACCGCCCGGCGTGCGGGTGCACGTCTATCCTGGTGACGATCTGCCCCCTTACTCGGGGGTGGCTCCCCACCCGCGCCGGGTGGCCCAGCGCCTGAGGGTGCTCGACGCCATGCAGCGCGGCGAGCCGGTGATCGCGGTCGCCCCGGTCGAGGCGCTGGCCGTACGGGTCATGGAGCCCGAGCGCCTGGCGGGCGCCTGCCTCGAGCTGCGCCCGGGCAGCAGCATCGAGCGCGAGGACCTTCGACGCCGGCTCGATCTGCTGGGCTACCAGGTCGCGGTGATGGTGGAGGATCCCGGCACCTTCGCGGTGCGCGGCGGCGTGGTGGACGTCTGGCCAGCTGGCTCGGACCACCCGGTGCGTCTGGACTTCTTCGACGACGAGCTCGAGAGCGTCCACGCCTTCGAGGCGGAGAGCCAGCGCAGCGGCGAGGCCATGGGCGGAGTCCGTGTGCTCCCCACCCGCGAGCACGTGCCCGATGGCCAAGCGATCCAGCGCCTGGCTCTCAGCACCCGGGCCGCCGGGAGCAGGGATCGCGACGCCTCCGTGCTCCGGCGCCGGGTGATGGACACCTTGCGCAACCACCTCAGCTTCGCGGGCATCGACGACTGGCTGCCCGCCCTCCACGAGGTCTGTTCCCCCCTGGACCACGCGCCCGCTGCGCAGATGGCGGTGCTGGACCCCGACGCGGTGGCCCTGGCCCTGCGCGCCTGGCTCCGCAAAGCCACCCAGCGCTACCAGGAGTTGGGCAACGACGAGCGACCCCTGGTGGGACCCCAGGACCGCTACGCCGACGCAGAGGGCCTGCTGGGGCGCCTGCTGCGGGGCTACGCGCTGCTGCCGGTGGCCATCGACGATGCCGAGGGTCCACCAGTGCCCACCCTCGACGTGGTGAGCAACCGCGACCTGGTGGTCTCCAAGGGCCAGCTCGGTCCCCTGGTGAAGCGCATCCGCGCATGGCTCGACGAGGGCTGGAGGGTGGCGCTCACCGCCCCGGGCTCCGCCAGCGCCGAGCGGCTCCGAGCGCTGCTGCATCCCAACGGCCTCGAGCTGGTGGACGCCGCCGGCCGCGATCTGGACAGCCTGCCACCCGGTGAGCTGTCCCTGGTCTTCGGAGACCTCCCCGTCGGCTTCCGCGCGCCCCAGGATCAGCTGGCCCTGCTGTCGGGCGATGAGGTGCTCGGCAAGCGGCGCGCCGCAACGGGCCGTCGGCGGCACCACGCCTTCCGCAAGGGCCAGGCGGTGGGCCTGGGCAAGGTGAGGGAAGGGGACCTGGTGGTCCACGCCTGGCACGGCATCGGCCGCTTCCTGGGTATGTCCCGGCTCGACCTGAGCGGTACGGCCACGGACTTCCTGCTCCTGGAGTATCGCCGCGGTGACAAGCTGTACGTGCCTGTGCACAAGCTCGATCTGCTGTCCCGCTACCGGCCTGCCTCCGATGGCAAGGATCCCCGGCTGGACAAGCTCGGCGGCCAGACCTGGCAGGGGCGCCGGCGCAAGGTGCGCGACGCCATGCTGCGCACGGCCCACGAGCTGCTGAGGATCTACGCTCAGCGCAAGGTGGTCACCCGCGATCCCTACGCCACAGTGCCACAGTGGCTGGCCCGCTTCGAGGCCGCGTTCCCCTACGAGGAGACGGAGGATCAGCGCCAGGCCATCCGTGACGTCACCGCCGATCTCTCAGCCGGCGAGCCGATGGATCGGCTGCTGGTGGGAGACGTGGGCTTCGGCAAGACCGAGGTGGCCATGCGGGCCGCGGCGCGCGTGGTGGCCAGCGGCAAGCAGGTCGCGGTGCTGTGCCCAACCACGGTGCTGGCCTACCAGCACAACGAGACCTGGCACGAGCGCTTCGATGGGTTCCCCGTGCGCATGGCCATGCTCTCGCGCTTCTCCACCACCCGCGAAGCCCGGGAGGTACGCGCGGGCCTGAAGGCAGGTGAGATCGACTTGGTCATCGGCACCACCAAGCTGCTGGGCCGCGGGGTGGGCTACGCAGATCTGGGCCTGATGGTCATCGACGAGGAGCACCGCTTCGGCGTGCGCCAGAAGGAGCGCATCAAGCGCCTGCGCACCGAGATCGACGTGCTCGCGCTGTCCGCCACCCCCATCCCCCGCACCCTGAGCATGGCGCTGTCCGGCGTGCGCTCCTTCTCCACCATCGCCACCCCTCCGGCCGAGCGGCTGTCGGTGCGCACCCGCATCGCCCGCTTCGACGTGGACGTGATCCGCGAGGAGATCCTCGAGGAGCTGAAGCGAGGCGGCCAGGTCTTCTTCGTGCACGACCGGGTGCGCTCGATCCAGGCCATCGCCCGCCAGGTCCAGGAGCTGGTCCCCGAGGCCCGCATCGAGATCACCCACGGCCAGCTCCCTCCGGCAGAGCTGGAGGCTGCGCTGGTGCGCTTCGTGCGGCGCCAGGCCGAGGTGCTGGTCACCACGAGCATCATCGAGAGCGGCGTGGACCTGCCCAACGTCAACTGCGTGCTCATCAACCGCGCCGACAACTTCGGCCTGGCCCAGCTCTACCAGATCCGAGGCCGGGTGGGCCGCTCCTGGCGCCGCGGGCGCTGCGTGCTGATGGTCCCCGCCGACGTGGGGCTGTCCCGCAAGGCCACCCGACGCCTCAGGGTGCTGCTGGAGCACCAGGACCTGGGCTCGGGCTTCCAGGTGGCCAGCGCCGACCTGGAGCACCGGGGCGCAGGGACCCTGCTGGGAGACAACCAGCACGGTCACGTCGACTCGGTGGGCTTCGACACCTACGTGGAGCTGCTCGACGAGGTCCTGGCCGAGGCCAGGGGAGACCTGCACCGCAAGCGCCTGGACCCCGAGGTGGAGGTCCCCGTGCCCGCCTTCATCCCCGAGAGCCTGGTGCCGGGGGTCCAGGAGCGGCTCACCGAGTACCGCTACCTGTCGGGTGCCGAGACTCCGGGTCAGCTGCGTTCCCTGCTCGACGGAATGGAGGAGCGCTACGGCGAGCTGCCGGTGGAGCTCATCAACCTGGGCTGGATGCTGGACACCCGCATCCGCTGCAGGGACCTGGGCGTCGCCAGGATCAGCTGGCTGAAGGTCCGGATCCAGCTGGAGATCGACGCAAGCTCGGCCATCGATGCTCGTCTGCTCACCGCCCTGTGCCTGCGGCTACCCAACCGCTTCGAGCGGCCAAGCGACGATCGGCTGCACGTGCGCTTCAGCCCGGAGGAAGCCGAGTACCCCTTCCGCTTCCTGCACTGGCTGCTCACGCTGCTGGCCGAGGAGACGGTGTCCCGGGCGGAGTGAGGTCAGGCCTTGCGCACGGCCTCGGCCCAGCCACCGCGCATCTGGGCGACCTGCTGGGCGCCCATGGCGCGATCGAAGCGCCGATCCTCGGCCCAGGCCGAGCCCACCTCGGCGGGGCTGGACCAGACACCCGCGGCCAGACCGGCCAGGAAGGCCGAGCCCAGGGCGGTGGTCTCGAGCACCGTGGGCCGCACGCAGGTGGCACCGAGCAGGTCGGCCTGCAGCTGCATCAGCAGGTCGTTGCGAGCGGCGCCGCCGTCGACCCGGAGCTCGGCCAGGGGCTCGCCCAGATCGCCGACCATGGCCTCGAGGATATCCGCCACCTGTTGGGCGATGCCCTCGAGGGCCGCGCGGGCGATGTGGCCCCGGTTGGTGCCTCGGGTGAGGCCGCACAGGATGCCGCGGGCCTCCGGACGCCAGTGGGGCGCGCCCAGGCCCACCAGAGCGGGCACGAAGACCACGCCGCCAGCATCGGGGACCTGGGCAGCCAGGGCCTCGATCTCGGCGGCGGACTTCACGAAGCCCAGCTGGTCGCGGAGCCACTGCACCGCGGCGCCCGCGATGAAAGCGGAGCCTTCGAGGGCATAGGTGGTGCGGCCGTCGAGGTTCCAGCCCACGGTGGTGAGCATGCCGGAGTCGGAGAGCACGGCCTTGTCGCCGGTGTTCAGCAGCACGAAGGCGCCGGTGCCGTAGGTGGACTTGGCCATGCCGGCCTCGAAGCAGGCCTGCCCGAACAGTGCGCCCTGCTGGTCGCCGATCATGCCGGCGACGGGGACACCGTCGGGCAGGAAGCCCACGCTGCGGGTGCGGCCGTAGATCTCGCTGCTCCGGCCCACCCGGGGCAGGGCCGCGCGCGGCACCCGCAGCAGGTCGCACAGCTCGTCGCTCCAGTCCAGATCGTGCAGGTCGAACAGCAAGGTCCGGGAGGCATTGGAGGGATCGGTGACGTGTGCCCCGCACAGGCGCCAGCAAAGGTAGGTGTCGACGGTGCCGAAGCACAGCTCACCCCGCTCGGCCCGCACCCGGGCGCCGTCGACGTTGTCCAGCAGCCAGGCGGCCTTGGTGCCGCTGAAGTAGGGGTCGAGCACCAGGCCGGTGCGCTCGTGGACCCAGGGCTCACGACCCGCTTGCTTCAGCTCGACGCAGCGGTCGGTGGTGCGGCGGTCCTGCCAGACCAGCGCGCGGTGGATGGGCTCGCCCGTGGCCCGGTCCCAGAACAGGCTGGTCTCCCGCTGGTTGGTGATGCCCACGGCGGTGATGGCCCCCGCCTCGAGGCCCGCCTTGGCCAAGGCGCCTTCCACCGCGGCGGCGACGCTGGCCCAGATCTCGTCCGCGTCGTGCTCGACCCAACCTGGCCGCGGGAAGTGGTTGGTGAACTCCACGTTGTGGGTGGCCAACACTCGGAGCTGCTGGTCCAGCAGCAAGGCCGTGGAGCCGGTGGTGCCCTGGTCGATGGCGAGGAGGACGTCGGAAGGCTGGGGAGACATGGACACTCCAGGGGAGGGGAGAGGCGATCTCACCCATCCGCCCTGCGCTTGTCAACGCCGCCGCCTCGCACCGTGGCCGCGCCGGGTCTGCAACTTTGTCGTGTGGATGCACCCTCCTTGTTGAAGGATCGCTGCCTGCGTTGTACCTTGCACCGCGTAGGCGACGGACTTCCACGGTGTCGAGAGGAGACCCCCATGCGCATTGCCAAGTTCAGCATCCTCGCAGTGGTCATCACGGGCTGCGAGCCCGACTACCAGTACCAGGGCTACGACATGCCCGACCACTTCCCCCTCGACGGCTCCAAGCTCGAGTGGGAGTACGCCAGCACCGACACCACCATCACCTCCGAGCTGCTCATCGAGAAGGTGGGCACCGCCATCGAGGGCGACGTCGAGGTGGTCACCCTCGAGCACTGGATCATCGGCGACGACGACACCGAGGATCTCACCTGGACGGTCCGGTGGTCCTCCGACTCCGTCGCCGGCGTACGGATCCATGGCTACACCGACCACACCAACGACACCGAGGTCGTCTTCGACGAGCCCGTCCTTCTCGCCGAGGGCCACGGCATCCCCGGCGACCAGCTCATCACCCAGTCCAACGGCTTCACCTGGACCGCCACCTTCGAGCGCGTCGAGGGCTGCGAGACCTACTGGGTGCCCGGCTGGGCAGACGAGTCCTGCCTGGTGGTCAACCTCGACGACGGTGACGACACCCCGGTCACCAACGCCATCATCGTCGGCAACTACTGGCTGGTGCCCCGCTACGGCTCGGCCTGGCTCGAGCTCGACGCTTACGACGCGATCTGGAGCCTCGCCAGCCACGATTGGGAGGAGTGAGCGCCACCATGCACGCACAGCGCGCGCTGTTGTGCCTCGGCCTCGCCACCCTCGTGGCGGGCTGCGACGAGCCCGAAGCCCCCGAGCTTCGTGACACCGGCTTCCGCGTCGTCGCGGTCGTGCCCCTCGACCACGACGAGAACGCCATCGAGAGCACAAACCCCGAGCTTCGGGTCTCGGCCTACGCCGATCCCAGCAGCTGCACCACCAGCACCGTGCACCTCGCGGTCGTGGCTGACGGCAACTCGGTGGTCGACGACGTGAACTACGAGCTGTCCTTCCCGGACAACGGGCGCAAGATCCGCCTCGAGCCCGACCACGCGCTCCCCAACGGCTACTGGTACATGCTCACGGTGCGATCGGGCGTGTGGGGCTGCACCGACACCAACGGCCGCATGATCGCGCCCTTCGCTTCGCGCTTCTTCGTTCCATAGAGCGCGCCG
>CAZHIK010000272.1:0-9693 GCA_964532635.1 uncultured Enterobacterales bacterium | reverse complement strand
CTCGGGGTCGAGGGGTTCCATGAGACACGGAACCAGCCGCTCGAGGTCCTGGATGGCGCCCTGAAACTCATCGACCTTGGTGGCGCCAAAGGCGGCCTCTGCGCGCTCAGCGGTGCTCCGAAGGGAGCTTCCGAGGGTGAGCTCGGGACAGCTGGTGTCGGAGGCCACGGCGGGAGCCGAGCACATCAGACCAGCCAAGATGAGGACAGGAGGGATCAGCGTTCTAGGCATGGCTGTGGTTGACCCGCGGGATCTGCGGTTGTGCCCGGAGCCTACCAGACCCTTCGGTCCAAATCCAGGAACCTCGCACTCCCCGGTATCGACCGGCACGGCGATCCCTGCGGTCTTTCAGGCCTGGAGGGCCGACCGGTGAGCCGGGCCGAGCAGCGCCTCCACAACCCCCCGAGCCATGAGCGCGTGGCCAGCATCGGTGGGGTGCACGCCATCGGGCTGCCACAGCCGCGGAGGGGACTCGCCTCGCGCCTCGGCCCGAAGCCAGTGGTCGGTGGTGTCGGCCACGACGATCTCCGCGGAATGTCCCAGATCCCGCATGGCCTCGTAGAACGGGCGCGCCAGTGCCATCTCACGCGGACCCTCGAGCGGGCAGGAGGTGACCAGGATGGGCTCGGCCCCTCGGCCGCGGACCCCCTGAACGATGCGCTCGAGGTGGCGCTGGTAGACTCCGACCGGCTCGCCCACGAAGCAATCATTGAGCCCGAACTGCACCAGGACGATGTCCGGTTGGCGCGCGAGCACTGGGTCGAGGCGCCCCAGGCCGCCAAAGGCGGTGTCTCCGGGCACGCCAGCACCGACCCGTTCGAGATCGAGGCCGGGCGCCCGCTCCTCAAGCGCGTCGCAGGCGCGGGGGAAGTAGCCTCGACGCACCATCCAGCCGTGGGTGAGGGAGTCACCCAGGGCCGCGATGCACATCGAGCCCGCTCGGTCCAGCCGGGCTCTCAGCTCCAAGGGGAGACCGCGCGGGCTCATCGGGATCCCACGCCGCCCAGCCCGATCTCGTCGCGGACACCGTCCATGGCTCGCAGGCAGATCTCCAGGAACTCGGTCAGCTCGAGGCCCAACAGCGAGGCGCAAGCCCGGATCTGATCGCGATCCACGGCAGCCGCGAAGCGCTTGTCCTTCATGCGCTTCTTGATGCTCTTGACCTTCAGGTCCGAGGTACTACGCGACGGCCGGATCAGCGCGGACGCGGTGATCATCCCCGTGGTGGGGTCCACCACCCACAGCGCCTTGTCCAACAGGCTGATCCGCTCGACCTTGTCGTTGTGCCCCAGCACCGCGTGCACCAGCTCCTCCGGCGCGCCGGCTTCGCGAAGCACCTCGGCGCCCAGCACCGCGTGGCGCATTGGATCGTCGGCACACACGTCCAGGTCGCAGTCGTGGACCAGCCCCGTCAGTCCCCACAGCACCGGGTCCTCGCCCAGGCGCTCCGCCAGAGCGCGCATACAGGCCTCGGCGGCCAGGCAGTGGTTGGTGGTGTTGCCGTGGCCGAGGCGGTCCACGAGCAGGGCGTAGGCGCGGTCGCGCGTGAAGGACATTGACGACTCCGTTGTGCAAAGAAGCGGGGGTAACGCGATGGGTGAGCGAGGAGGAGGTCCATCGGCTTGTGAGGTTTGTTACAGGGGGGCCCCAGAGGAACACTTCCACAGCGGAGCCCCCCATGGAGATGTCGTCGAGCAAGAAGCCCAGCAAGCTGCTACCGGCCAACGCCTACACCAAGCTCGCCCCAGGCGAGGAGTACCAGCCCATCGTCGCCGCCAGCGACAAGCGCGCCGAGGTCACCACCTGGTCGGTCGTTACCGGCATGATCATGGTGCTGGTGTTCTCTGCGGCCTGCATCTACATGGCCCTGCGGGCCGGCAACGCCATCGAAGCCGCCATCCCCATCGCCATCCTCGCGATCTTCTTCGGCCGCGAAGGCATCAAGCGCAGCGGCAAGAGCACCATCCTCGAAAACGTGATGGTGCAGTCCATCGGCCAGGCGGCCGGTGTGGTCGCCGCCGGTGCCGCCTTCATCATCCCCGCGCTGTACATCAACCAGCTCGAGGTCGCCTGGTGGCACATCTTCCTGTCCTGCTTCATCGGCGGCACGCTCGGCGTGGTCCTCATCATCCCGCTGCGCAAGTACTTCGTGAAGGACCTGCACGGCGAACTGCCCTTCCCGGAGGCCACCGCCATCAACGAGATCCTGGTCTCGGGTGAGTCCACCTCGGGATCAGCGGGCAAGGTGCTCTTCGCAGCCTTCGGACTGGGCGCCGCCTACGACTTCCTGGTCGAAGCCTTCCACCTGTGGAACCCGGCGATGACCACCAAGACCCTGGGCGGTGGCTTCGGCGCCAAGATGGCAGAGTCCTTCCGCCTCGAGGCCTCGCTCAACGGCATCGCCGCCCTGTTCGGCCTCGGCTACATCATCGGCATCCGCTACGCGGCCATCATCGCGGCGGGCTCTGTGCTGGCGTACCTGGTCTTCGTGCCGCTGGTCTTCGTCTTCGGCTCCCAGATGCCGGAGTTCGCCTACGCCGGCACCACCTACGACATCTCCAGCATGGACTCCGACGCCATCTTCGGCGCCTTCGTCAAGCCCATCGGTATCGGTGCCATCGCGGTCTCCGGCCTCATCGGCATCATCCGCATGGGCAAGATCATCCTCACCTCGGTCAGCCTGGGCTTCAAGGGCCTCAAGGGCGGTGCCGACATGAGCAAGGAGCCCCGCACCCAGCTGGACATGAACCCCCGCAACGTCCTGCTGATCCAGTTCGGCTCCGCCGTCCTGTTCGCGGTGCTGTTCTTCATCGTCGCCAAGACCACCCCCGACGCCGCCACCGGCGAGCTGTACGGCGTGGGCGAGTCCATCTGGTACGCCTGCCTGGGCGCCATCGTCGGCTTCGCGCTGTCCTTCCTGTTCACCCCGGTCGCGGCCCGCGCCATCGCCATCGTCGGCGTGAACCCGGTCTCCGGCATGACCCTCATCACCGTGGTGCTCACCATCATCGCCCTGGTGGCGGGCGGCCTCAAGGGCACCGGCGGCATGTTCATCTCCCTGATCGTCGGCTGCGCGGTCTGCACCGCCCTGTCCACCGCGGGCGCCCTGATCTCCGACTTCAAGATCGGCTACTGGATCGGCTCAACGCCGCGGAACCAGGAGATCTGGAAGTTCGCCGGCATCGCCCTGGCCTCCCTGGTGGTCGCCTTCGTCATCCCCATCATGGACAGCGGCTACCACTTCCTGGTCGAGAACGACGTCGGCCAGCTGGTCTCCAACACCAAGGTGCTCCCCGCGCCCCAGGCCAACATGATGGCCGCCGTCTCCTCCGGCCTGCTCTCCGACCCCGCCAGCCAGCCCTGGCTGCTCTACGGGCTGGGCGGCGTGCTCGCCATCGTGCTGTGGATGGCCGGCGTACCCATGCTCGCCTTCGCCCTGGGCATCTACCTGCCCATCTCCATCAACCTGTCTGTGCTCGCCGGCGCCATCGTCGCCTGGATCGTGGGCAAGACCGGCAGTGACGAGAGGGTACGCAACGCCCGCAAGGAGCAGGGCATCCTCATTGCCTCCGGCATGATGGCCGGTGCAGCCATCTTCGGGATCTTCACCGCCATCGCGCGCCAGACCGGCATCGGCGCACCCATCCAGTACATCTCCATCGGCGAGAAGTTCCACGTCGACACCGAGGGGCTGCTCCAGAGCGAGGCTGCCCACTGGTACGAGGGCTTCATCGGCCAGGGCATCAGCTTCGTGATGTTCGTCGGCCTGGGCGTGGTCTGCTTCCTGCTGGCTCGCAAGGGCGCCGAGTGGTTCCTCGCCGAGGAAGCCGCGTACGAGGCCAAGCAGGCCGAGCTGGAGCAGAAGTCCTAGCCCGGTCCTGACACCCTGTTACCGCGAGCCCCCCCAACCCGGGGGGCTCGGACGCTTCAGGAGGTGGTATCCTGGCAGCAGGAGGTCTCCATGAGCTCAACCAGCAGCAAGGTCATGGTCGCACTGCAGACCAAGGACGGACTGGCCTTCGGCTACGTTACCGAGCTGGTCAATGACGCTGTGACGTTCGAGGTCAACTCCAACATCGCCCCCGGCGAGGAGATGGCCTTCCGCATGGAGCTCAAGGGCTACGAGGAGACCGTCATGGGTCGCCTCCGGGTCTCCGGCGGGCGCCCCGGCACCACGCTCCACTGGCCCACCTACTTCGGCAAGATCCTCGAGATCCCCCCCGAGGACAAGCAGCTGCTCGAGGTCTGGATGGAGGACCAGCGGGATGGCGGCTCGTCGCGTCGCGTGGAGCGCAACCCCGAGGAGTACGTGAGGGACATGTTCGCCAAGAAGATGTCCGGTGCCTCCACCGCGTCCACCAACCTTGTCATCGAGCGCATGAACGAACGCCGTGCCCGCCGGGACAAGCTCTTCAAGAAGACCAAGGACGTGTTCAAGCAGGAGATGAAGCTATCCGCCGATACCGTGCTTGGTAGTAGCTCTACCGCCGATCCCGATCGCAATCGAGAGAGCATCCGGGAGGCCATCAGCGCGCGCCCTGCGCCCCCACCCACAGAGGCGGACGACGACGGCATGGACCTGTTCGATCTCGACGAACTCGAGTGACCCGAGCCACCGCGACCACGCCGCCGGTGGTCCACGACGTCCCGCACGGATAATGACCGGGGAAACCCGAACCCCGCCCAGTCAGGAGTTCCCCGTGCAAGCTGCTCACTCCAAGATCCGCAGCGCCGATGGCACCCAGCTGCACATCGCCACCTGGACGCCCCCCGACCCCAGCCACACCCTGCTCATCGTGCATGGCCTGGCGGAGCACATGGGCCGCTATGCGCATGTCGCCGAGGCCTTCTGTGCCGCCGGCTACCGCGTCGTCGGCCTGGAGCTTCGCGGCCACGGCGACAGCGAGGGCAAGCGAGGCCACGTCGACCGATGGAGCCAGTACTGCGAGGACCTGGGTGCCGCCCTCGAGCACGTGGGCGAGCCTTGCGTGGTGCTGGGCCACAGCATGGGCGGCTTGGTGGCCCTGGACCGCATCCGCGATCCCCTGCCCTACCCTCTGCTGGGCGTCGTGCTCACCAATCCCCTGCTGGGGGTGCGTGTCCAAGCACCCGCCATCAAGCTGGCGCTGGCGGGGCTGCTCTCCCGACTCCTGCCCTGGCTGTCCCTCTCCAACGAGCTGGACACCGCCCACATCTCCCGAGATCCCGAGATCGTCCTCGCCTACCAACGGGATCCCCGGGTCTACTCCACCATCACGCCCCGCTGGTTCACCGAGATGCGCTCCGCCATGGAGCGAGTCCACAAGTGGGCACCGTCCTTGGAGCCGCCGCTGCTGATGGTCACCAGCGACGCCGATCAGATCTGCGATCCAAACGCCGCCCGGCGGCTCGCCCGCAGCTATGGCGGCTGCATCGAGCAACTCCGCTACCCGGAGTTGTTCCACGAGGTGCTCAACGAGCCCGAGAAGGAGCAGGTCATGGCCGAGATCCTGGCTTGGCTCGAAGCGGAGGAGACCGCGGACGAGCCCCTGGAGCAGCCGTGATCACCGCAGCCCACCACCGCGCCCGCCGGCTCGCCCTCGCGGAGCGCATCGCAGGCCCCGTCCTGCTGGTGGGCAACGGTGAGCGCCAGCGCAACGCCGCCTACGAGCTGCCCTTCCGGCAGGACTCCACCTTCCTCTGGCTGACCGGCTGCACCCTGCCCTGGGCGGCGGCCCTGCTCGAAGGCCCACGCTGCACCCTCTTCCTGCCAAAGCCCAGCCCCGACGGTGCCCTCTGGGAGGGCCGGGTCGAGTCCCTCGAGGCCATCCGAGAGCGGCTCGGCGTCGACGCCGTGCTGCCCATCGAGCAGCTCGAGCCCGCCTGCGCCCGGGCCAAGCCTCGCATGGCTCTGGCTGTCGCCGACGCCGCCGCCACCGCGCTGGCCACGCGGCTCACCGACCTCGAGCTCGCCTGGTGCCGCTCGCCGGGTCCCGAGCCCCTGGTTCGGGCGGTGGGAGCGCTGCGCAACCGCAAGGCGCCCGAGGAGGTCTCCGAGCTCGAGCGCGCCGCTGCGGCCACCGAGGCCACCTTCCGGGCCTGCATGTCGGCCACCGCCCCAGGACAGACCGAGGCGGGCATGGGCGCGCTGTTCGAGGGCGTGCTGGCCCTGCATGGATGCCACACCAGCTTCCCCACCATCTCCACCGTCCGAGGCGAGGTGCTCCACAACCGCCAGCGCGTCAACGTGCTCGAGGCTGGTCAGCTGCTGCTGATGGACGGCGGCGCCGAGGTGCCCAGCGGCTACGCGGCCGACGTCACCCGCACCTGGCCCGTCTCGGGACGCTTCGAGCCCCGTCAGCGCGCAGCCTACCAGGCGGTGCTGGCCGCCGAGGAAGCGGCCATCGCCCGCTGTGCGCCGGGTGTCCGCTACCGAGAGGTTCACCTCGCCGCCGCCCAGGTCATCGCCCGCTTCCTGGCAGACGAGGGCCTGATCACCTGCGGTCCGGATGCCGCGGTCGAAGCCGGCGCCCACGCCCTGTTCTTCCCCCATGGCGTTGGCCACCTGCTGGGTCTCGACGTGCACGACGTCGAGGATCTCGGCGACACCGTCGCCTACGCCCCCGGCCGCAGACGCTCCACCCAGTTCGGCACCCGCTTCCTGCGCCTCGACCTGGACCTGGAGCCCGGCTTCTACGTCACCGTCGAGCCTGGCTTCTACATCGTCGAGCCCATCCTGGAGCACACCGAACTCCGGCAGCGCTTCGCGGGTATGGTGGACTTCGAGCGCGCCGCCGGCTGGTACGGCTTCGGTGGCATCCGCATCGAGGACGACCTGTTGATCACCGACACCGGCCACCGGGTGCTCACCGCCGGTATCCCCAAGACCGTGGTGGAGATCGAGGCCATCGTGGGCAGCGGCAAGCCCGCCAGCGAGCGCCTGGTATGATCCGCCGACCGGCGACCAGTTAGCAGCGTCAGCCCTTGGGGCCGGGGATGCAACCCGACGCCGGCCCCCGAGCGAGCACGTTCAGCAGGCGCTGGCGATCCTCGGGGCCGATTGAGTCCGAGAACTCCACCGCAGCCGGACCGCGGTAGCGGATGACGCCTGTGAGGGCCCTCGAGGTAGCGATCTCGTGCACGTCGCGCCAACCCACGGGCGGAAAGTCACCTTCGAAGCGGGTGACCTTGCCCTGCTCGAGCTTCACCATCCAGCGCAAGGGCGCGGTCCCGGCCACCTTCTCCGCACCGCCAGACATCACCCAGATCCCCAGGGTGACGGCGACGACGATGACGACGATTCCGATCAGCTGAACCACGGCGACCTCGTGCTCGATCACACCCTACGTTGCAGCACCGTGTCCCGCAAGAAGCGCACGTTGGTGCCGGTGAAGTCGGTGTTGAAGTGTAGCCCGCGGCTCTCGCGGCGCCGCAGGGCGCTCTCGACCACCAACCCGGCCACGGTGGCCAGGTTGCGCAGCTCCACCAGGTCGCCCGTGAGTCGGAAGTCCCAGTAGTAGTTGCGGATCTCCTCCTGAACCAGCTCCACCCGGTGCCGTGCCCGCTCGAGGCGACGCACAGTGCGGACGATGCCCACGTAGTTCCACATGAAGCGACGGATCTCGTCCCACATGTGGTTGATGACCACCTGCTCGTCGGCATCCACCGCATCGCCGTGATCCCACGGGGGGAGCGGCTCGAGCTCGAGGTCGCCGATCCTGGCGACCGCCGCACGGGCCGAGCGATGGGCGTAGACGATGCACTCCAGCAGCGAGTTGGAGGCAAGGCGGTTGGCTCCGTGAAGGCCCGTGCAGCTGGCCTCGCCGATGGCGAACAGGTTGGTGACGTTCGTCTCCCCGAACGTGTCCACGGCCAAGCCACCGCAGGTGTAGTGGGCGGCGGGCACCACCGGGATGCCCTCGGTGGCGACGTCGATGCCCAGATCCCGACATCGGCCCACCACCGTGGGGAAGCGCTGCTCGAGCCAGTCCCTGTCGTGGTGGGTCATGTCGAGGAAGACGCACTCATCGCCGCTGCGCTTGAGCTCCGCGTCGATGGCGCGGGCCACGATGTCTCGGGGGGCCAGCTCCATGCGGGGATCGGCACCTTCCATGAAGCGTCGCCCGTGCCGATCGAGCAGGCGTCCACCCTCACCACGCATGGCCTCGGTCACCAGGAAGTTCTTGGCCTTGGGGTGGTAGAGGCAGGTGGGGTGGAACTGGATGAACTCCATGTTGGCCACCCGGGCACCAGCCCGCCAGCCCATGGCCACCCCGTCGCCCGAGGCGATGTCGGGGTTGGAGGTGTAGAGGTAGACCTTGCCAGCGCCGCCGGTGCAGATCGCCACGACCTTGGCGGCGACAGGCGTGATGCTTCCCGTGTCCGGATCGAGCACGTAGGCACCCACGACCCGATCCGGGTAGGGCGGCACGCGACCATCGCGTCGGGCGAGCCACGAGGCGGTGATCAGGTCCACCGCCATGGCCCGCTCACGCACGGCGATGGCGTCGCATTCCCGCACGGCGCGGGTGAGGACATCGATGAAGGCCGCTCCGGTACGGTCCTGGACGTGGAGCACCCGCCGGTGGCTGTGGCCACCCTCGCGGCCCAGATCCGGCCGCCCGCTCCCATCGACGCTGAAGGACACCCCACGATCCACCAGGGACCGCACGCGCTCGGGGCCTTCGCGCACCACCATGTCCACGACCTCCCGCTTGCAGAGGGCTCCCCCCGCCCGCATGGTGTCCTCGGCGTGGGCGTCCGGGCTGTCGGGCTCGCGCCAGACCGCGGCGATGCCCCCCTGTGCGTAGCGGGTGTTGGACTCCTCGAGCTCCGTCTTGGTCAGCAGCACCACGGAGCCGTGCTCCGCAGCCTCGAGGGCGAAGCTCAGGCCGGCCAGCCCGGCCCCGATCACCAGGAAGTCGCAGCGTTCCACGGTGTCCTCCAGGGCTACTCCTCGCCCAGGTCGGGCGAGGGGGGTTCCACATCGTCGTTCTGGACCGGGCGCTCGTCGGCTGTGGACCAGGGGGCCAGGGCCACCGGCCAGCTCTCGATCTCCGGCTGGCCCTTGCGGCTGCGCATCCAGCGCCGCAAGCGCCGTACGGGCTCGCGAAGGCTGCCGTGGGAGACGACGCGAACGGCGGCGTCGGGATCGAAGAATGCGACCTGCTCGATGCCCTCTGGACGCGCCGGGGAGAAGACGGGGAGCGGCTCGAGGGGGCGCATGATGAACAGGTGGAGGAGCTTCAGCCGCGGCTTGCCCGCAGGTGTGGAGAAGCCGTAGTGGCTGACCCCCAGATCCTCGAGGATCTCGAGGGGCGTGTCGATGCCCATCTCTTCCTGCAGCTCGCGGATGGCGGTCTGGGGAGGGGTCTCGCCGACCTCGGACTTGCCCTTGGCCACCTCCCAGGTGACCCCGCTGCGTCGCCGCACCCGCACGAGCCCCACCTCGAGCCCGCCACCCCGGGAGCGACGCACGAGGAATCCACCCGCGGAGGCCTGGACGTCGAAGCCAGGGCGCAGGTTGAGCAGGAAGCGGTTGGGCAGCTTCTGGGTGGTGTACTGACCGTTGCCCACACGCCTGAAGGTGACGCCAGCGCGGCCGGCCCGCGCGGCCTCGACGTAGACCACAGCTGGCAGGCCGCCGCTGCGCCGGTGAGCCGCGATCCAGGCGTCGTGCTCCCGGGCGTGGAGCCGGAAGGTGCGCCGCCCCCC
>CAZHIK010000271.1:0-9706 GCA_964532635.1 uncultured Enterobacterales bacterium | reverse complement strand
ACATCGATTCGCGGAACATCTCGGGATCGGTCAGAATCCCTGTGGCCGACTACTATACCGAGCCCCCGCTGGGTGGGGCATGCCCCCCCACCGGTGGGAGAGCCACACCCCAGCCGAAGGGGGGTGGGGTACGCCTAGCCCACAGTGGGCGGGGCATGCCTACCCAACATTCCGTGACACTCTTCGAAAGCATACCTTTGTTGGTGAAAACCACGCCTGGCACAGGCATTGCATCACGAGAGAGCGAGCCCAAACGGGCCCCACTCACCACCCGAGGAAGCGTCATGAAGCCCACCACTCTCGTCATGCTCACCTTCGCCACCGCAACCGGCTGCGCTGGCCACTCCAACCTCGATGACATCGTCCTGAACGACGGTCCGGTCTCCGGCACCATCCAGGGCATGGTCGTGGACGTCGAAGGCACCCCCCTCTCCGACATTCCGGTCACCCTCTCCGACGGCAGCGAGGCCCTCACCGACGCCCAGGGCCGCTACCTCTTCGAGAAGGTCGAGCTGGACAGCTACGTCGTCCGCGTCTCGGTCGTCGAGTACGCCGAGCAGTTCCGCCAGGTCGTCATCGACGACTGGCGCACCCAGAACGCCAACTTCGAGCTCTACCCCACCGGCGTCATCTTCGACGTGGACAACACCGCCGGTGGCCTCTTCCAGGAAGGTCGCCTGCTGGTGGACGCGCCCCCCTTCGCCTTCGCCGCCGCTGGTGAGTCCGCCCGCGACGGCGTGGTCCAGCTGGCTCTGACCGCCCCCGACCTGCTCGAGACCGGCACCGCCGGCGCCCCTGGCAACTTCACCACCCTCGAGGACGACCGCCAGCTGGTCAGCTTCGGCTTCTGGGACATCCGCGTGTTCCAGGACGGCGAGCAGATCAACGTGGCCGAAGGCTCCACCGTCGAGCTGGACTACGAGCTGTTCACCGACGGCGAGATGCCCTCCGCCCAGGCCCACCTGCTCGGCGACACCATGCCCCTGTGGACCTTCGACGAACAGACCGCCAACTGGGTCCAGATGGACGAGCTGCCGGTGATGGAGGACGAGCAGGGCTACCGCAGCATCACCGCCGAGCTGCCCCACTTCTCCCCCTGGAACCTCGACGAGCTGTTCCCCGCCACCTGCGTGGAGGTCTGGGTCGAGGACCAGATCGGCAATCCCATCGAGGGTGTCGAGGTCAGCCTGACCGGAGACGACTACGTCTCCACCACCATCAGCAACACCGACTCCACCGGCCTGGCCGTGGTCGCCGGTATGCCCAACGGCACCGCCAACCTCCTGGCCTCTCTGATGGTCGGCGACCGGCCCTACAACGAGTCGGTGGAGAACATCAACCTGGGCACCGCGGTGGGCGCTGGCACCATCTGCCCCATCAAGGAGACCATCGTCCTGCCCGTGTGCATGGTCGGCGGCGACATCGGCCTGACCGTGTCCAACCTGTGGAGCAAGGACGAGAACGGCAAGCCGGAGCTCATCCGCAACGTCGCAGGCGGGGCCATGTTCTACGAGCCCACCGACGACTTCGGTGCCTGCTCCGACCCCCTCGGCGAGGAGATGGAGCCCGGCGACTGGATGACCATCGAGGCCACCGAGGACCCCGAGGACCTGTACACCCCCGAGGACTACGAGAACACCGACGCCGGTGACATCATCCGCCTCGAGGACGACGACGTGGCCATCGACATGGAGGTCGCGGAGGACGAAAACGGCGACACCATCTACGTCACCGTGGAGACCCCCGAGGAGAACGAGGAGCAGGCCGAGCTGCTCACCGACAACGCTGTGCTGGACGTCGTCGTCCAGGGCGACGTGGACGGCCTGCCCGGCTTCCAGTTCGACGACGTCGTCGAGGTGGCCGACACCCCCGAGCTCCAGGTCATCAAGGACGGCGCCGAGTCCATCGAGATCAGCGAGGGTGACGAGCTCACCATCGACCTGACCAACGACCTCGGCACCGCGGACGACACCTTCGTCATGGTGGCCACCGAGACCGGCGACATGCTGCTGGGCAAGTTCGCCCCCGGCGACAACCCCACCCTGCCCGAGTGGGTCACCAACGAGATGGCCGACGAAAGCGCCGTGACCGTCTACAAGCAGAAGGTCACCTACCTCGAGCTGCCCACCGGCTACTACGCCCGCACCACCGCGATGAACGCCACTACGGTGCCGGTCACCAAGTCCGACTAGCGGTTCACCAGCCAGTGTAGGGGCGGGTTCATCCCCGCCCGCTCCACATCAGCTCACCTCGTCGGGAATCTCCCATGACCATGCCCCACCTGCGCCTCCTGCTCATCCCCACCCTTGCTCTGGGCTGTGCCGGCACCACCGACACCGCCCTGACCGACACCGCCGAAGGGGACCACGCCTGGGCCGACCGCGACGGCGACGGCTACATCGCCGAGCAGGACTGCGACGACGAGGACCCTGAGAGCTACCCCGGAGCCACGGAGTACTGCGACGGCACGGACAACGACTGCGACGGCGAGATCGACGACAACGCCCTGGACACCATGGCCTGGTACGCCGACAACGACGGCGACGGCTACGGCAACGCCCTGGACCATCAGCTCTCCTGTCGCCAGCCCAGTGGACGGGTCTCCGACGCCCGGGACTGCGACGACTCCGACGCCAGCATCCACCCCGAGGCTGGCGAGAGCGACGACGGCGTGGACAACGACTGCGACGGAGAGATCGACGAAAGCGACAGCGGTGGTAGCGGCAGCACCGGCGACACCCCCACCAGCTACGGCGAGGTCGATCCCTCCGCCGCCTCCGACTGGTGGACCGGTGACGAGGGCGGTGCCGCCGCCGGCCAGGCCGTGGTCGGCGGCTTCGACTACACCGGGGACGGCACCGACGACCTGCTCATGGGCGCGCCCAACTCGGCAACCGGGGGCGAGTTCTACTTCGTCCCCGGCGAAAACCTGGGCGCGTACACGGGCCAGACCCTGGACAGCGCCAGCTCCTCCGGTGGCATCGGCTTCAACAATCCCTCCACCGGCGACGGGCTGGGTACCCACGTGGCCATGTTCGAGGACGTGGACGGTGACCGCGTTGTGGACTTCGCGGTGGGCGCCCCGGGCTTCGACGACGACACCAGCAACACCGGGCTCATCTGCCTGTACTTCTCCAGCCTGGACACCTACTACTACGTCGCCACCTCCGCCGCCGACGCCGGCATGGGCCCGGTGGCCCACGCCGGTGACGCCGACAGCGACGGTCTGAGCGACATCCTGGTGGGCGCCCCCACCATGACCTCCTCGCAAGCCAGCCAGGGCTTCGCGGAGCTGTTGCTGGGGGACTCGAGCGACCTGGTGTCGGTGGGCACCTACTGGGTGGGCGACTCCCCCTACGACCGCCTGGGAAGCAGCCTCGGGAGCGCCGGGGACCTGGACGGCGACGGCTACGACGACGTGGTCGTCGCCGGCACCGGCTACCCCGCCGGCGGCTCCCAGGGCAGCGCCTGGATCTTCATGGGTCAGAACCGCTGGTCCGGTGCCCAGAGCGAGCTGGCCGACGCCGACCACCAGCTCGTGGGCGGAAGCAACGGCGACCTCGGCGGCGCCGCCATCACCGGCGGCGAGGACATGGACGCCGACGGCTACGACGACCTGGTGATCACCGCGCCGGGCGCCTCGGGCGATGCCGGAGCCATCTACATCTGGTCCGGCGACTACAGCTGGGGCGACTGGGGCCGCACCGGCTCCCTCGAGAACGCCAACGGCACGCTGATCGGCGAAGCCTCCGGCGACGAAGCCGGGACCTCGGCTGACCTGGTCGAGGACTTCGACGGTGACGGGGTAGCCGACCTGCTGGTGGGAGCCCCCAACAGCAGCGACAGCTGCTCAATGCAGGGTGCCGCCTACCTGTTGATGGGAGCCAGCGGAGCTTGGACCGGCAGCCACTCCCTGGCCGACGCCACCGTCATCTGGCGCGGCGGCACCACCGGAGACCAGCTCGGAACCTCGGTGAGCACCGCCGGCGACATCGACGGCGACGGTCGCAGCGACGTGGTGCTGGGAGCCCCGGGCGACGACGAAGGCGGCTCGGGCTCTGGCAGCGTCTACCTGTTCCTCGGCTACTGAACTCTCGGGAGCACTCCATGAACCCCAGCGTTCTCATCCTGGTCCTTCTCGCCGCCTGCAACCTCCCCGAGGGCCGCGCGGCCAACGAGTGTCGCGACGGCGCCGACAACGACGGCGACAGCTTCTTCGACTGCGAGGACTTCGGCTGTCAGGGCTCGCCCGACTGCGTGGATCCCGGCGAGCCCTTCGACACCGGACTGCCGGACGAGGCCGACACCGACACCGACGCCGACACCGATGCGGACACCGATGCCGACGCCGATGCGGACGCCGACGCGGACGCCGACGCGGACGCCGACGCCGACGCCGACGCCGATGCCGACTCCGACACCGACGCCGACACCGAAACGGACTGGTTCAGCACCGACTACTGGGGCTGGAACCTGCTGGTTGGGGTGCAGGATGGCTCCATCGCCCCCGTCTACGTCTCGGGCATGGAGCAGACGCCGATGCTCGAGATCATGCTCGTGGAGGAGGAGTACTTCACCGAGGGCGCCGCCGGCCACGCCTGCTCGCTGTACTACGAGGTGTCCAGCGCTCCCGGCAGCGCCTGGAGCGAGGCCTGGTACGACTGGGAGCTGATCTACACCCCCAGCACCACCGACTGCCTGGACCTGGACACCGACATCTGGGGTACGGATCCCCTCGCGGTCATCGGCAGTGACCTGGAGGCCGCCGTAGGCGCACTGGACGCGAACCTCGAGGCCAGCATCAGCGGCTGGTACAGCGACTGGGAGACCGACCAGGATCCCTACACCTTCGGCGTGAACCAGTACATCGACGGCGGCCTGGCCAACGACATCCAGACCGCCTACGGCTGGGCCCTGGAGGTGGACGAGGACATGAACGTCCTGAACACCTCCAGCTTCGGCACCCGCCTGGACCTCGACGCCATCGAAGCCGGCGCCGACGGCCTGTACGAGATCAACACCGCCTACGTCTACGGCCTGAGCTTCGAGTAGAGGGGGGACCTCCGGGTGGCGGACAGTTTCTGGCGTGATCAGTGGCTAGAGATTCGTAGAAACGCAGGGCTCACCATGAACAAGACCTCCACCGCCCGCAGCCTGCGCCAAGAGGAGACACCCGCCGAGCGCCTACTCTGGGCCCACCTCCGCAACCGCAAGCTTGCCGGCCTGAAGTTCCGCCGCCAGTACGTGCTCGAGCACGCTATCGCCGACTTCTGTTGCTTCGCCCACAGGCTGCTCATCGAGCTCGACGGCGCAGCGCACGATCATGAATCAGCGCAAGCTGCCGATCGCGAACGCGACGCCGGCCTGAAAGCCCAAGGATGGCGTGTCCTGCGCTTCGAGAACCGAGACGCGATGACCAACCTGGAAGGCATACTCCAACGCATCGAGCAGGCGGCACTATCCCCTCACCCCTGCCCCCTCTCCCCCCGGGAGAGGGGAACCGCAAGACCAACGACATCAGCCCAATCTCATGAGCCCCTCTCCCCCCGGGAGAGGGTGCCGCGAAGCGGCGGGTGAGGGGCGCCACCCCCAGCCGATCCCCCCTACTCCAACGTCCGCACTTCCAGAGCACTCGCCCCCTCCGCCGAAGCCGGAATCAACAGCTCGATGCTCACCGTCTTCAGCTCCCCCGGGTACACCGCCCAGGTCCCCAGCACCTCCGCGTGCCCCGCCCGCTCCAGCCGCACGCGCTCGAGCCGCCCGTTCACCAGCACCGGCCCGTTCCAGCGGTAGTCCTCCCGCTGCTGCCGCCCATCATCGGGAGCCGACAGCAGCAACTGCACCACACGCACCCTCGACGTCGGGTTGTACAGCGGCAGCTCCAGCCGGTGCAGCACCCCTTGGGATCCTTCCAGCTGCTGGCAAGCGTCTCGATAGGCCTGCAGCCCCCGCGGAGCCTGCCCCAGGCTCGCCCCGGCCCCCAGAGTGTAGGCGCGGCCCCGATTGGGGCGCGGGATCTCGAGGATGTCTCCATCGCTGGTCCAGCGGGCGCCGTGGTACACCCCGCTGGGGCTGCAACCCACACCGCTGGCCCAGCCCCCGGCCACGCCGTCGTCCGAGCGACGGCCCGAGGGGTCCAGGGCCCGCACGTCGATGTGCACCGGGGCACCCGCCCCGATGTGGTAGAAGCCGTCAAGCTCGTGGCCATAGGGCAGAGCCCGGGTCACCACCCGCACCTTGCTGCCCGGGTGCAAGTGTAGCACCCGCTCGTCCCAGCCCTTGCGCTCCAGCCGAGTCAACACCGCTTCGGCGGTGGCCGCCGAAGGGCCACCGTAGCCGCCGAACACATCCCAGCGGCCCCGACGCTCGCTGGAGCTGTGGATGGCGCCCCCCAGCCAGACCTCCACCAGCTCGTTGTTGGGATTGGAGATCTCCACCACCACGAGCAGATCGCCCCCGTCACGCCGCAGGTTGCGGTGGTTCAGGTGCAGGTCGAAGCCGGACTGGATGGGCATGAAGACCGCGCCACGGGTGCCCAGCTCGTCGCCGGTACGCAGCAGGTAGCCAGGGGTCGCGATATCGGCGGGCGAGGCGCTGGACACCAGCAGGCGGTCCTCGAGGCTCCCTGGCAGCCGCTCGAGGTTGCCCACCCGGGCAAGGGTGTGAAGCTGCACGCCGGGACGGGGGAAGGCCGAGCGCGCCAGCAGCCGGTTCCGCAGCCCCCGGGCACGATCGCCTACGTCGTCCAGTAGCAAGGCGAACGCAGAGGGCTCCGCCTCCACGGGAGAGTCTCGACGGTGGTCCAGGTACGCGTCCCGGCCATCGGCCGCCTCGAGGGGCAGGACCAGGGCTGCGAGCAGGGCGATGAGGGTGAGGAGCAGGTTGGGCACGGTGAGCTCCGGGCAGATTCGGATAATGAGAAAAGCAAGAAACGTGCCGTCCACGCACGAGTGAAAACGACGGTACATCCGTGCCCTGGTTGACCGTTGCCGACGGGCTTGGGGGTACCCACACCCCGAGTCGGGATGTCCCCACCCGGGCACGCCTCCCCCACCCTGTCCGACTGAGGTACGCACCCCCCAGATCGGGTGGGGGATGCCCACCCAAGCCGGAGGAGAACCGCACGATAGCCGGCTTTTCACCGTGCATGAACACCGTGGCACGGTCGCTGCATCACACGTGTGTGCAAGCCCCGCCATCCGAGGACCCACCATGCGCACGCCTTCCATTGTCCACCCCCTCTTCATCCCCACCGCAGCACTCCTGCTGGCCGGCTGCGACCTGTTCGGCAGCGACAAGGGCGGCGAGCGGGTCGTCTGCCCCATGATGGTCGAGGTGGAGGGCACCGCCGAGATCAACCTCAACGAAGCCGCCGAGACCGTCTACCGTTGGGTGGGCGAGGAGACCCACACCGTCTCCCACATGCCCGACGGCACCGACAGCTTCGAGTACCAGCACGGCGACACCTTCGAGGTGCTGGGCACCGTCACCAGCCCCGCCTCGGGCTTCGGCGAGTCCATGTGGGTGGACTTCGAGTGCGAGGTCACCTGGCAGAGCTCCGACCGCAGCGAGACCATCGAGGAGCCCGCGCCCGCCACCATGGACTACTCGGTGGACCGTACGTCTCGGGAGCTGTGGGCCGAGCGCTCCATCGAGTCCGAAGACGGCGGCTTCGATCACCGCCTGACCGCCTCGGTCTTCACCGAGGTCGAGTCGGGCCAGGGCCCTGTCATCACCGTGGAGTACAGCGAGACCTACTACCAGGAGGAGGACGGCAGCTCCTGCACCCCCAGCAGCGACACCGGCTACACGCCCTCCGACAGCTCCGATGACAGCTCCGACGACGGCTCGGACGACGGCTCCGATGACGGAACCGGCTCCGGTGACACCGCGGACAGCGGCGACAGCTCCGGCACCGACGACGGCACGGAAGACAGCGGCGACAGCTC
The DNA here is from genome assembly GCA_964532635.1 of uncultured Enterobacterales bacterium. Classification (GTDB taxonomy): domain Bacteria; phylum Myxococcota_A; class UBA796; order UBA796; family JAFGLY01; genus CALDOK01. The sequence continues at coordinate 1,757 of CAZHIK010000271.1, read as the reverse complement.
CGGCGGCACCACCCCCGAGGGCCTGCCCGACGTGCCCTACTTGTGCCAGTACGACAACTCCATGTCCCCCGGATCGAGCTGCCAGAACACCTCGGCCGCCATGGTGCTGCAGTGGCTCGGCTGGAGCGGCGATCCCGACGATCTGACCTCACGCTACGGCACCAGCTACGCCCAGACCCCCGCCGGGCTGGCCGCAATGTTCAACGCCACCGCCGCCAGCGCCGCGATCTCCGACCGCCTGCAGGCCCACACAAGCGGGAGCATCTCGGGCATGAAGGCCCTGCTGGACGACGGCAAGCCCGTGATCACCCACGGCTGGTTCACCAGCGCCGGCCACGTGGTGGTGGTGCTGGGCTACGACAGCGGCGGCTACTGGGTCCACGATCCCGCCGGCACCTGGAACGAGAGCTTCATGGGCGGCTACGCCAGCAGCTGCGACGGTGACGCCGTCTACTACAGCGCCAGCGCCTTCGAGGCGGCTGTGGCCACCAGCAACGGCAGCACCTACGAGCCGCTGTGGTACCACGAACTCTACTGACGACGGCAGCGGCTGCGCGTTTTTCGCGCTTTTCTCCGCCTTGTCCTTGCCCCCTGCCCTCCGGTCGAGATACCAACCAACCTGGTGGTAGATTATCGACAGGAGCCCGATCATGCGCACCACCCTTCCCCTCCTGCTCACCCTGGCCGCCATTGGCTGCCACGAGTACGACCTGAACCGCGGCTCGGATCTGGGTCCCAAGAACCCCGCCGACACCGGCTACGAGCCCCCCGATCCCGACAACCCCGACATCCGGACCGAGCCCGCCAGCCTCGACTACGGCTACGTGCTCAAGGACTGCCCCACCACCCAGGAGATCACCATCTCCAACGTGGGCGGCGCCACCCTGGTGGTCGACGCCATCGAGGTAGGCGGCGAAGGGGCTGGGGCCTTCAGCGAGGACGGCGAGACCCTCGAGCTCGAGCCCGGCGCCAGCGTGGACCTCGAGATCACCTTCCTACCCACCGCCTGGATCGAGTACGCGGCCCAGCTGCAGGTCAGCTCCAACGACCCCGACGACCCCAGCGTGGACGTCCCCCTCGAGGGTGTGGGCTCCGAGGACGCCACCTTCGAAGATGTCTTCGAGCAAGGTGAAGGCGGCCGCCCTGTGGACATCCTGTGGGTGGTGGACAACTCGGGCTCCATGTCCGACAAGATCGAGGTGGTGAAGGAGCAGTTCGACTACTTCATGGCCGACTTCGTAGACATGGGCCTCGACTACCACATGGGCGCCATCACCACCGACATGGTGACCAACACCGACGAGGGCCGGCTCCAGGGCACCCCCACCTGGTTCGACAGCAGCGAGCCGGATCCCGTGACCGCCTTCGGCAGGACCATGGACCAGATCTTCCGCTCCGAGGGCCACGGCGACGAGAGGGGCCTGGAGGCCACCGAGGCGGCGCTCACCGAGCCCCTGGCCTCGGGACACAACGCCGGCTTCCGGCGCTCGACCGACGACGCGGGCAACCCGGTGGCCCTGCACACCATCGTGATCTCCGACGAAGACGACGGGTCCAGCTGGACAGCCGGCAGCTTCTCCTCCTGGTACGAAGGGCTCGAGACAGACGACGAGCTCACCGTGTTCTCGGCCGTCTGCGGCGATCCCGGCACCGGGATGTTCGACGGTGGCTGCTTCGAGTGGACCAGCGCCGGGCCCATGGACGCCACCGCGGGCACCAAGTACTACGACACCGCCGTGGCCACCGGCGGACACTGG
>CAZHIK010000270.1:0-9761 GCA_964532635.1 uncultured Enterobacterales bacterium | reverse complement strand
CTCCCGCAGCTGCATGAACGCCTCGGCGTCCCGCTCCGGGCGACAGCGCTTGATGGCGCGCAGATAGGCCCGCCGCAGGGCCTTGGGCTCGATCCCGGGCTCGACCCCGAGCAGGGTGCGGGCTTGTTCGGGGGTCACCGCTCCGGCTCACCGCCGCTGAAGTGCTCCACGGTGTGCAGCAACATGGCGCGCGCTCGCTCGATGTGGGCGTCGTCCTGGGACTCCAGGGCCAAGCGGAACTGGGCCATCGCCTCGCCCACGATGCCTCGGGCCTCGCCCGTCAGCTCCATGTACAGAGCCTCGGCTCGGTTCAGCGCCGTAGCGTTGGGCAGGGCGTCCCGCGGGTGGAACTTCAGAATGGCCATCTGCTCCCGGGCCCGCACGATCTCCTCGGGGCTCAGCTGACCCGGGGTGCGCTCGATGACCAGCGACTCGGTGCGGTCTTGGTGGCGCACGTGCATCTCCACCTCGAGCAGCCCGTTGAGATCGTAGGTGAAGCGTACCTCCACCGGCTGGCCGGCGTGGGCGCGATCGAGACCGTCGAGCAGGAACTCACCCAGCTGACGGTTCTCGCGCACCAGGGAGTGCTCACCCTCGTAGACCTCGATCTTCATCTGGGTCTGGCCGTCGTGGGTGGTGCAGAAGGTCTTGACCTTGGAGGCCGGGATCACGGTACCGCGCTCGAGCACGGGATCGAAGAAGCCGCCCAGGAACTGCCGGCCCACCGCCTGCACCACGGCCACACCCAGGGAGAAGGGGGCCACGTCGGTGACCACCATGTCCTCCACGGCGGCGTGACCGCGCTTGAGGGCCGCCTGCACCGCCGCGCCCATGGCGACCGCTTCGTCGGGAGGCAGGTGCCGCGCGGGCATGCGCTGGCACAGAGCCGCGACCTCCTTGATGAAGGCCGGCATGCGCGTGGCGCCGCCCACCAGCAGCACCTCGTCCAGCTCCCTGGGGCTGACCCCACCGTCGCGCAGGGCGCGCCAGATGGGCTCGCGGATCCGGGCCAGCAGGGGCTGCCAGCAGGCCTCGGTGTCCGCACGGGTCAGCTCCAGCTCCACGTCGCGCTCCACGCTGCGCGCCAACGGCAGCCGCGGCAGGGCGATGCGGGTGTGCTCGACCTCGCTCAGGCGCCGCTTGGCCCGCTCGCAGGCCTCCAGCAGCCGGGCCCAGCCGGGCAGGTGCAGCGTGACATCGCGGTGGTGCTCCTTGTCGATGCGCTTGGCCACCAGGCGGGCCATGGCCTCGGTGAAGTCCTCACCCCCCAGGCGGGCGTCGCCCGCCGAGGCCTGGACCTCCACCACCCCCTCGATGATCTCGAGCACGGTGACGTCGAACGTGCCGCCGCCCAGATCGAGCACCACGGCCACACCCAGGGAGAAGGGGGCCACGTCGGTGACCACCATGTCCTCCACGGCGGCGTGACCGCGCTTGAGGGCCGCCTGCACCGCCGCGCCCATGGCGACCGCTTCGTCGGGAGGCAGGTGCCGCGCGGGCATGCGCTGGCACAGAGCCGCGACCTCCTTGATGAAGGCCGGCATGCGCGTGGCGCCGCCCACCAGCAGCACCTCGTCCAGCTCCCTGGGGCTGACCCCACCGTCGCGCAGGGCGCGCCAGATGGGCTCGCGGATCCGGGCCAGCAGGGGCTGCCAGCAGGCCTCGGTGTCCGCACGGGTCAGCTCCAGCTCCACGTCGCGCTCCACGCTGCGCGCCAACGGCAGCCGCGGCAGGGCGATGCGGGTGTGCTCGACCTCGCTCAGGCGCCGCTTGGCCCGCTCGCAGGCCTCCAGCAGCCGGGCCCAGCCGGGCAGGTGCAGCGTGACATCGCGGTGGTGCTCCTTGTCGATGCGCTTGGCCACCAGGCGGGCCATGGCCTCGGTGAAGTCCTCACCCCCCAGGCGGGCGTCGCCCGCCGAGGCCTGGACCTCCACCACCCCCTCGATGATCTCGAGCACGGTGACGTCGAACGTGCCGCCGCCCAGATCGAGCACCACGGCCCGCTGCTCCTTGTCCAGGTTGTGCAGCCCGTAGGCCATGGCCGCCGCGGTGGGCTCGTTGATGATTCGATCGGCGGGGATACCTGCCAACTCGGCCGCCTGGCGGGTGGCTCTGCGCTGAGCCCCGGCGAAGTAGGCGGGCACCGTGACCACGGCCTCGCCCACCTCCTGCCCCAGGGCCGCTTCGGCGTCGGCCACCAGGGACTTGATGACCATGGCGGACAGCTCCTGGGGCGTGAAGCGCGAGCCTCCCAGCTCCCAGGTCTTGTCGGTGCCCATCTCGCGCTTGAAGCAGCGCAGCACACGATCGGGGTGGGTGGTCGCCATGGCCTGGGCGGCGGCCCCCACCAGCAACCGCCCGTCCTGGTCCAGCGCCACCACGGAGGGCGTCAGCTTCTCGCCCACCGCGTTGTCCAGCACCATCGGCCGCGCGCCCGGGTCTCCAGGGAGCACGACGCTCACCAGGGAGAACGTGGTTCCCAGATCGATCCCCACGATCAGACCCTCGCGCACCGTCATGTCGAACCTCCCTCGCGGAGGCTCAGCTTCCCACGATGCTGCACGCGGGGGAAGGGGGGCTCACTCGGCGGGGCGAAGCTCGAAGAGCAATGGCAGGTGATCGGAGCCGAAGATCGTAGCGAGCTGCAGCTCCGTCACCACCAACTCCGAGCTGTGCACGACGTGGTCGATGGGGATCCGCAGCGGCGCGGACAGCCCCGCAGGCCAGGCGCCGACAAGCCAGGGCCGGCGTAGGGACTGCAGGGCATTGCGAAGGCCGGTGTTGGCCGCCAGCAGGTTGGCGTTGAACAGGCACAGGGATGGCTCATCCTCCGCCGTGGTGGCCTGTCGGGGGCCCGGGATAGGGTGGAGACGACTTCCATCTCCAGGAGATCCCATGGCCAGCTCCCCCGACGTCCAGGCTCAGTTCGACGCGGTGCTGCGCTCCGGCGCATTTCGTGATCCCAAGACGCTGGAGCGGCTGGTGGGCCGGCTGATGAAGAGCGGCAAGGTGGACCTGGCCCTCGAGCTGCTCGAGCTGGCCAGCGCCGACCCCCGCCTCGAGCGCCAGTGGAAGAACATCAGCGACCTGCGAGAGCGGCTGCTCGACTCCAAGATGCCGAGGTTCTGAGGGCCGCGATCGTTCGAAGAGAGGCGGCCGGGCTCGAGCCGCCCACGAACCCAACGGGCCCACGAGTCGTAGGCCGCGCGCACGTTGAACCAACGGGGGGACGACGACAGGTCGCGGGCAACTTGGTTCGCCTACGGGCTGTAGCGGGCGTCGCTTCGAGCGACGACGACTTCAGCCGCCCCAGGTGTGGCGGACGACGTACACGCCCCGGCAGCCCGGCTTCGCGTAGGGGGCGCGGGCGCCGTCGGCCAGCCAGCCACGGCGGGTGTAGAAGCGACGGGCGCGGGCGTTGCCCTCGAGCGCCCACAGGATGGAGCGCTCGAAGCGCGGCGCGAGCCAGGCCTCGGCCGCGGCGGCCAACTGGTCGGCCAGCCCGCTGCCGAACAGCTCGGGGGCGACGTAGAACGCCACGATCTCCCCGGTACCCGGCGGCTCGGGGTGGATGGGGTGCTCCCTGGCCGCGCAGAACCAGGCGAACCCCACCAAGCCGCCGCTCCCTTCGGCCACGCAGACCTGACTTCGCTCCCCGTGCTCCGCCACCCGCGGTCTCCAGCGCGCGGCCCGAGCAACCTGATCCATGTCATCGAGCACCGCGGCGGGCAGCACACCGCGGTAGGCGTGGCGCCAAGTGCGGATGGTGAGGTCGGCGACGGCCTCGGCGTCACCCTCGCGGCTGGGTCGCAGCGTCCAGGTTGGGCTCATGGGCTGGTCCCCGGCCACGGAAGGGAGAAAGTACGAGGAGACGCAGGGCGGGCGTTCGGTGTGCGGGTGTACCGAGCGTGTGTGTGTAGGGTGCCTTTGCGCCTCCTCGTACCCAGTAATGTACCACCCCTGGCCCAGGCCCGCGCAAGGTGCTCCTTCTCGCATGTCGACCCGACCACCGTGCTCCGGTCAGCGCGGCCCCAGGCGCGCCACCAGCATGGTCACCTCGTCGCGATCCAGCGCGCCGTAGGCCGTCACGCCCCCGAGGTCGATGGTGGGCTGACCTTCCATGGGATCTTCGACCACCTGCGCTCCAGCGGGAGCCGCCTTGGCCACCGCCTGGAATGACTGGCCGATGCGGTGTCCGCTGGGCAGCTCGAAGCGGTCATCCTGGAGCCACACCGTGCGACCTCCGCCGTCCTGCTCCACCACGGTGCCCGCGGCACAGCACACCTCGCAGTAGGCCAACACCTGCCGGATGGTCTGTTCCGCCTCGTCGAAGTCGGCGAAGTCGTCGGGCTGCCACCAGCGCAGGATCCCCCCGACCCGGTCCTCGGCCACCCAGCCATAGCGGGCCAGGGACTCCCCGGTAGGCGCCCGGGAGTGGTGCACCAGGCCAACCTGGTCACCTGGCTCGATGTACAGCATGGCCTCCTTCAGCGAGGTGTCCACGGGGGCGTGCACGCGGATCTTCCGTTCCTCCGCGCAGACGGTCATGGTGGTGCGGCGCTGGACTTCGGGCTCGGGCTCAGGCGCCGGCTCGACCGCGGGTTCGGGCAGCTGCACCAGCTCGGGAGCGCTCTCCGCGCGGTACATCCAGACCACGTAGGTGACCCCGAGCACCAGCCAACAGAACCCCAACAAGAGCACGCATCCCCCTCCGACCAGCCACCCCTTCCATTGCACACGCGGTTGGTGGGCTCGAGACACGACACCTCCTGCTTTCGAGCAGGAACATATCAGAGCACCACCCAGCAGGGGCACATGCGCCGAAGCTCATGAAAGGGTGGCGCCGCCTACCGACGCGCGCCACCACCCCGCGCTACCGTGCGATCCACACGGAGGCATCATGAGCGCACTCACCCAGCTGTGGCAGCTGCACCAGGGTGTGGACCTGCACCGCGAGGCCGTCGCGATGGCCCGCCGCGAGGTCGAGAGCCTGGTTCCGGAGCCGTGGCGAGCCCAGCCCCCACGGGAGCTCAACGCGGTGCGCTACACCGGTCGCCACTTCTTCTCCCTGCTGCTGCTGAGCGCCTACGAGGCCCTGGGTCTGGACGCCGAGCAGCAGCGCTGGCTGGGGGCGATCAACCACACCGTGCGCAGCATCGTCACCGCCGCGGACAACCTGCTGGACGGCGAGGACAAGCCCGTCCTGGCCCTGCGCTTCCCCCCGGGCGCCGCTCGCTTCCGCAGCTGCCTGGGCCTGCTGGCCTGGAGCGCGGCCCTCGAGCGCGTGATCGGCCGGGGCGCAGCCATCGGCAGCCTCGCCCCCCGGCAGGTCCCCGAGGCCGTGGAGCGCCTGCTGGCCCTGCTCATCGCGGTGGGGGCCGTGGAGGCCGAAGAGGAAGCGGGTGTGGAGACCATCATCCTTCCCGACGAGGTGGTGACCCGTATCCACGAGCACAAGGGCGGCAGCCTGCTGGGCCTGGCGTGGGTGGTGCCCCTGATGGTGCTCGAGGGCGATCCCCGCCACCAGCGCGCTCGGACCATGGCCGCCGGCATCCACGCCATCGGGCTGGCCCTGCAGCACGTGGACGACGTGACCGACCTCGAGAACGACGTGACCGCGAGGGGCCACAACCTGCTGCAGTCCGAGATCTTCCACCGCGGCGACGAGGACGAGCGGGTCCACCTCGAGGCGATGCGCGCGGGGCTGCAGAGCGGCACCTACCGCGAGGTCTGCCGCGCCAGCGTCGGCCGGGTGGTCGGCCGAGCCCTGGTCACCGCCCAGCGGGGCTTCGGGCTGCTCGAAGACGCCGGCTACCCCCTCGGCCAGGCCCAGGCCATGGCGCTGCTGGGCAAGCTGTTCGAGGTGCGAGGTGAGCGCGAGCTGTGGCGAGCCGCGGTGGAGCAGGGCTTCACTGTGGAGGCGTGAGCTCGGGGGCTTCTTGTCGCGGCTGCCAAGGCCGCTCCTCGAGCAGCCTCTCAGCCAATCCCTCCGCGAGCAGCTGGTTGCCCTGGGTGTTGCAGTGCCACTCGCCGGCGATGAGGTAGCGATCCGCTTGATCCTGCGCCGTGTCCCACGCCGCGGTGAGGTCGGCCGCGGGCAGTTGGAGCGAGCGCAGCATCGCGCCGGTGGTGCCGCCTTGGGTGACATGATCGACCAGGAAGGCCACGGTCACGTCGAGTTCCCGCTCGTCGGCCAGTGCGGCCAGCCTCTCGAAGCCCCCGTAGTAGGTGCGCTCTGGGCCGGCCAACTCGCCGAATTCGAAGACAGCCTCCCCCCGAGCGGCCGGCTGGGGGGGCGCCCGCATCATGCCCGAGGCCTGCTCCAGGGTGCCCTGCCTCACCATGGTGATCACCCGGGGCAGGTACAGGTGCCGCGTGAACAGCTCCTGCATGAAGATGTGGATCACATCGATGTGGCGAGGCGTGGGCTCCCGTTCGTCCCGGGGGGCGCAGCCGAGCTCGTGGGGCGAGTCGTCGTTGGGGGAGACGGTCACCAGCACCATGTCCGGCTCGAGCCCCAGCCCCAGCAGGCGCTGCTCGAGCCGCGCCACCTGGGTGGGCGGCGAGGTGCCCGGCACCCCGAAGTTCCAGACCTCCACCGGAGCACCGGCCTCACGGAGCTCGGCCTCGAGCAGGGCAGGCAGGCTCTCGCCCTCCTCGACGCCCTGGCCGAGGGTGAAGGAGTCGCCCAGAGCGAGGATGCGGTAGGTACCCGCGGGCTTGTCGGTGCTTCGCTCGGGCCCCCGGGCCCCGAGGCTGTCGATGCGGATGGTGGTGGAGGGCACCCGCAGCAGCCAGCCCGTGTATTCCGCCTGGGTGTCGGGCCGCGTGTCGAGGCAGACCCCCGGGAGGGTGGAGGGCTCCACCACTGCCATGTGCCCCATGTTGCCGAAGAAGGGCCGCATGGCGAGCTCGGCCGTGATCAGCGCCACGACCAGGGCCAGCAGCAGCCGCAACGCCCACCCACCGACACCATGACGACGAAGTCGACGCCGCCAGCGCAGCAGATGCCTGTTCTTTCCGTTCCTCGTTCGGCCCATCCGGGGTGCTCCTGCGCACTATGTACACGGAGCAAGGCCCCCCGACCTTGGTGTGGATCACGCCCCATGCAGCTAGACACCGCCTTGACCAAGTCCTCGTGCAGCTCAACGCTGGAGCATCTGGAGCGGAAGCGGCAGGAACCGCACGCGGCGCAGAGCCTCTCCCGAGGAGAGAGGGAGGAAGAGCACCCGGCACGCCAGGAACGGAACACAGTCCATCTCGAGCAGCGAGATGTCCTCGTCGTCCAGCTCGATGATCTCCGGCTCCTCGGGGGAATTGGGAGCGGATCGTTGTTCACATGGGGTGGACTCGAGGGCAGCGAGCGGGCGGGACATGGCGGGCTCCCTTTGAATGACCATGAGTCATGGTTAGATGACCATGGGTCAGACGTCAACGGGAACCTGTCAACTCTTCCTCGAAGGCCTGTAAAAAAGCTGTGTTCGGTGTGTGGGGCGCACCGCCGACCCACCAGCCGGCGAGCAGTCCGGTGAGGATGCCCGCCAGGTGGCTCTCGAAGTCGATGAGCATCACGCGCAGCTCGGGGGTGTCGAGAGCTTCGCGCACATCGGGGGCTGGCGATGACATCTGGTACAGCCCGACCACGATGCTGTAGTAGTACAGGCAGAAGTGCAGGCCATCGCCGGGTTGGAACATGGGGAACACCCGCTCGAGGGCGCCACCGAAGCCCATGGAGAAGGCCAACAGCTGCCGCTTGAACTCCCGCGCTTGATCCACAGAGATGTTTCGCTCGAGCACCGCGTGCAGCAGCGCGATCAGCCGAATGAGATCGGGGCGCGTGGTGGCCGCCTTGGCCAGCAGCGCGGCGAGATCCCGGGGATGCAGGGGCCCCTCCAGGCCCTGGAGCACCGGAGCGTACTCGGCGAACCAGCCCATGAGGCGGTCGATGAGCAGCTGGAGAAAGAGCTCTTCCTTGGTGCGGAAGTACAGGTACAAGGTGCCCTTGGCCAGCCCTGCCTCGCGGGCGATGCCGGCCATGGTGATGGAGGGGTAGGGCAGCTCGTGGAACAACCGCGCGGCCGCATCGACGATCTCGCGCCGCCGGGCCCGTCTCTCCGCGTTGCTGAGCGCCTTTCGGCCCAAGATGGCCTCCTCCGGTCTCCAGCATCATAACCTGACCGGAGGTCGGCCCATCATCGGGGCAGGCTGATTCTCCCCCCGAACACCACCCAAATACTGACCAGCGGTCACTTCTCTCTGTTCGAGAAGGGCGAGCGAGGTGCTACCCTGGTCCATCCTGCGGAGTCCTGGATGCCACCAGCCCTGCGCCACGCCCTGTTCGCCCTGGCCGCGCTGCTCATCGCCTGCAGTACGGACAGCGAAGCTCCGGAGCGCGGCGCCGAGGCGTGCTGCATCTGCGTCGCGGGGGTGTGGTCCCCCACCGCCGACTGCACCCTGCCGGAGGGTCTCGGCGAGATCTACGCCCACTGCGCCCAGGGGAGCGGCTTCGAGGAAGCATGGGAGTCCACCCGTCACCACCTGCGCCGACCGGACGTGCTCTCGGCCCTGCTCCCCGAGCGCCGCGCGGCAGTCCTGGAGCGCTGCACTGCGCTCTCGACCCAGCGGGACCACCCGGTGGTCACATCCACACGAGGACTGCTGCTGCTGGAGTCCGGGCGCGCCACGGACGCTCGCGCCGTCCTCGAGGACGGTGCCGACGGTTCCTGGGTGAGCGAGCACCCTGCCATCGCCCAGGAACACCTCCGGGGGCTCGCGCGAGCCCAGAAGGAAGCCGGGGCCCCCGAAGAGGCGGAGCGCACCACAGCGCGAGCGAAGCTCATGCTGGAGCGGGCCCGACGCAAGGGCCTGGCCTGGGACCTCGAGCTCGAGGGGCACACCGAGGAGGCGCTGGCCATCTGGCGGACCATGCTGGAACAGGATCCCGAAGACGTCGATGCCCTGCTGGGTGCGGTGCGGATGCTGGTGGCGACGGGCCGCCCCGAGGACGCCGACGACGCCGTGCAGCGCCTGCTGGCGCTCGCCCCGGAGCATCCCGAGGTGCAGGTGCAGGCCGGGATCGCCCGCTACCAGCAGGGACGGGACGAGCAGGCCGAGGAGCACTTCCTGGCCGCCATCGAACGGGGAGACGAAGGCAACTCCTGCCCCTACGAGGGGCTGGGCCTGGTCTACCTGCGCCAGGGGCGGACCGAAGAAGCGAGGTCGAAGCTCGAGACCGCCATCGCGCTGGCGCCCGACGCCGAGTACAAGAAGTACGAGGCGATGGCCCGGATCCTGATGGACGAAGGCGATCTCGAAGGAGCGGCCCGGATGCTTGGCAAGTCCCGAGACAACCAGCCCGACAGCGCCCGCACAGCCGAGCTCGAGGCCGAGCTGGCCCGCCTGCGCGCCGCGAGCGATGGGGGGGGCTGACGATGGACCGCCGTCGCTTCCTGAGGATCGGGGTGGGTGGGGCCGCGGCCAGCGCGCTGTTCGCCGGGCGCGCGGGCCGCAGCTGGGCCGCCGAAGAGGCGCTCAGCTACGGCCTGCTGGTGGATCTGACCCGCTGCATGGGCTGCCAGGCCTGCGAGGTGGTCTGCGCAGACACCCACGCCCTGCCTCGCCCAGCGGTAACCCCAGGAGGAGACCTCGAGCCGCGGCGTCCCTCCGGCACCTTCTGCCCCACCAGCACCGACCGCCTGGTGGTGATCCAGCGTCTCCACGACGGCCGCGGCGGCTCCGTGTGGGCCCGCAAGGCCTGCGCC
>CAZHIK010000269.1:0-9762 GCA_964532635.1 uncultured Enterobacterales bacterium | reverse complement strand
TGTCCAACCACTACGCCGACTGCGTCTCCCCCTGCATGGAGGCCTGCCCGGCCCAGGTGGACATCCAAGGCTACCTGGCGCTGGTGAACATGGGCCTGGACCGCCAGGCCGTCGAGTTGATCCGCGACGCCAACCCCTTGCCCGCCGTCTGCGGTCGGGTCTGCGTGCGCAAGTGCGAGCTGGCCTGCCGCCGCGCCGACGTGGACGAGGCCGTGGCCATAAACCACGTCAAGCGCTACGCCACCGACGTGCCGGGTGTCTACGACCTGCCAGTGCAGACCGCCCCCAAGGGCGGCCCCACGGTCGGCATCGTGGGCGCCGGTCCCGCCGGGTTGACCGCGGCCTGGTTCCTGGGCCGCGCGGGCTACCGCTCGGTGCTGTACGAAGCCATGCCCAAGCCCGGCGGCATGCTCCGCTACGGCATCCCCGCCTACCGTCTCCCTGACGACGTGCTCGACCTCGAGGTCGAGTACATCTGCAAGGTCGGCGCCGAGCTGCGCACCGGCGTGCGAGTGGGCTGGGACATCCGCCTCGAGAAGCTGCGCGAGGATCACGCGGCCGTGTTCCTCGCCGTGGGCGCCTGGACCGGCAAGCCCGTGCGGGTCGACGGTGAGCACGACACCCCGGGGGTCGTCAGCGGCGTGGACTTCCTGCAGGCCAAGGCCGCCGATCCCAGCCCCGTGCTGGGCACCGTGGTGGTGGTGGGCGGCGGCAACACAGCCATGGACGTGGCGCGCACCGCCTGGCGCTGCGGCGCCGAGAAGGTGCTGCTGGTCTACCGGCGCACCAAGGCCGAGATGCCCGCCGATCCCACGGAGATCCAGGACTGCATCGACGAGGGCATCGAGATCATGGAGCTGGTGGCTCCCGTGGGCATCCGTAGAGACGAAGACGGCGACCTGGCCGCCGTGCGCTGCGTGCGCATGAAGCTGGGCGAGCCCGATGGCTCCGGCCGCCGGCGACCCATCACCATCGATGGCTCCGACTTCGACATCCCCTGCCAGCTCGCAGTCCCCGCCATCGGCCAGGACCCGGTGCTCGAGGGCGTGGGCTCCATGGGGGAGGTCACCCTGGAGCAGACCCGCTGGGGCACCCTGGCCGTCGATGAGCGCAGCTGCGCCACCAACATGCCGGGCATCTTCGCCGGCGGTGACGCCACCAACGAGGGCCCCACCGTGGTGATCGACGCCATCGCCGAGGGCCGCCGGGCCGCCGCGGCCATCGTCGCCCACATCAGGGGCCGCGCGATCCCCGAGGAGCGCTTCGTCGCGCGCAAGGCCGACTGGGCCCCTCCGGGCAAGCGAGAGCTGGGCGAGGTGCCCGAGACCCGCCGCCGGAGCCTGCAGCACATCAGCGTGGACGAGCGCGCGGGCAACTTCGACGAGGTGGCCACCGGCTTCGAGCCCGAGGACGCCCTGCACGAGTGTGGGCGCTGCCTCGAGTGCGGCTGCGTGCGCGCCCACGACTGCGAGCTGCGCCACTGGGCCGACGTCTACGGCGCCGACCACCGCTGCATCCAGGGCAGCGTGCGCAAGCACAAGGTCGACGATCGCCACCCCAGGATCGTCTACGACCCCAACAAGTGCGTGCTCTGCGCCAAGTGCATCCGCACCTGCGCCAAGGTTCTCCCCATCGCGGCCCTGGGCCTGGTCAACCGCGGCTTCCGCACCGAGATGCGGCCGGCCATGAACGACCCGCTCATCGAGACCAACTGCGTCTCCTGCGGCAACTGCGTGGACGCCTGCCCCACCGCAGCGCTCACGGTGAAGCATCCCTTCCCGGGCCGGGCCTCCCTACCCGTCACCACCGAGCGCACCCACTGCGGCTTCTGCTCGGTGGGCTGCGCCATCGAGGCCAAGGTCTACGGCCCAGCCCGCTACGAGCTGGCCGCGCCCAGCCAGCCCGGCGCCAAGCTGTGCCAGTACGGCCGCTTCGGCCACGAGCTGTTCCATCGCTCCCGGCGGGTGGTGCACCCGGAGATCCGGGTGGGCCACAGCCGCACCCGCGCCGACCACAGCGTGGCCTGGGCCCGCGCCGCCCGCGCCCTGACGGAGATCGTGGAGCGTCACGGCCCCGACGCCGTGGCTGTGTTTGCCTCCCCCGAGCTCTCCAACGAGGAGCTCTGGCTGGCGGCCCGCATCGCCCGCGAGGGCCTGGGCACCGCCAACGTGGGCTCGCTGTCCATGCTGGCCACCGGCCAGGAGAGCCACCGGCTGGACGCCGTCCTGGGCCACACGGCATCCACCGCCGACCGCAGCTGCCTGGACGAGGCCGACCTGATCGTCTGCACCAACACCGCCCTCGAGACCGACCACCTGGTGCTGGCTGCCCGGGTCCTCGCCGCCGTGCGGGACCAGGGCGCGAAGCTGGTGGTGGTCAACTCCACCCTGGATCAGGCGGACCACGCCCTGGCGGTCATGGCCGTCGATCCCATGCGAGGCCGGGCCACCCAGCTGTGGCGCGGGGTCACCCAGGCCCTGCTCGAGGACGCCTGGCTCGACCGCGAGGGTGCCGAGCTGGAGGGCCTGAAGCCCCTGCTCGACGGGCTCGAGGGCGGCGCAGCCAGCGCGGCCATGCTGGCCGGGGTCGAGGAAGCCGACATCCGCGGCATCGCCGAGCAGGTCTTCGAGGCCGGTCGCACGGTCTTCGTGCACGCTCCGGACCGGGTCCAGGACCAGGCGCCGGGGGACCTCGAGACCCTCGGCAACCTGGTGGCCCTGGTGCGCGCCATGGGGCGGAAGACCGAGCTACTGCTGCCCCGGATGCACGCCAACGCCGCCGGCCTCGAGCTGTGCGGCGTGCACCCCGGCTTCCTGCCTGGCCGTCAGCCTACGACCGACGGCGTGAGCATGGACGAGCTGCGTCGGCGGGTCCAGGACGGCAGCCTGCGCGCCGCCGTCGTGCTGGGAGAGGATCCCCTGGCCCACCCGGCGACCGCCAAGGGCCTCGAGGGCCTGGAGCTGCTGGTGGCCGTGGACTGGGCACACACCGAGACCACCCGCTTCGCCCACGTGCTGCTGCCGGGCACCACCTGGCTCGAGTCCGAGGGCACCCGCTGCTCCTTCGAGGGCCGGCTGCTGGACTACAGCCCCGTGGTCCAGGCTCCGACCAAGCGCGCGGGCTGGCAGGTGCTGGCCGGCCTCGCCGGCGCGCTTGGAATCGATGACCTGCCCGAGGCCTGGAGCAACCTGCACGCCGCCCTGGACACCCGCATCCGCCGCATCCAGGGCGACGAGCTGCCGTGGTACTGGAACCACGGCGAGCCGCGCCCCGCTCCGCCCCCCGCCACACCGGTCGAGGTCCCGAGCCACCCCGGCCACGGTCGCATACCACCGCCCATCACCCACAGCGCCCGCTACAAGCGCGCGCTGCGGGAGCGAGGGCTGGGGCGCCTGCGCCCGGGGAGCCGCTAGCCATGGACGCCGCCAAGCCAATTCAGGACAGGGTCGAGCTCGAGCAGCTCTTCGAGCTGGTGGAGCTGGAGCACGACTTCGTACTCGTGCTGGACGACGACGAGCGGGTGGTCCACGCCAGCCTACCGCTGCAGCGCGTGGCGGGCCGACACCGGCTGGGGCTGCGCAGAAAGCCCCTGCCCGAGGTGCTCACCGAGGCCAGCATCCAGAGCATCCACCAAGCGCGGCGCCAAGCGAGGACCGGCGCGCTGGTGGTGGCGATCTTCTCGCCCCGGGTCGCACCGCGGGTGCGAGTGCCCCTGCGCAGCCACGAGATCACCGCAGGCCAGCGACGGCTGTGCCTCCTCTACGGCACCCAGGCCGACGCCCTCGAGGGGTTCTCGGCCACCGAGCAGCAGGACCGCATCCGTGAGCTGTCCTGCCTGTACGCCGTGGCGGACTGGACCGACCGTTCCACCAGCATCGAGGAGTTCTTCCACAAGCTGCCCGCCATCCTGGCTCGCGGTGTGCGTCACCCCGGCCAGGCCGTGGTCTGCAGCCGCTACCAGAGCGAGACCTTCGGCAGAGAGCCCCACTGCTGCGAGGACCGCTGCGGCATCCAGACCGAGTTGGTGGTCCACGGCCAGGTCTGCGGCGAGATCCGGGTCAGCTACGTGGAGGCCGAGCTCGAGTGGCTTGCGGAAGAGCAGAAGATGCTCGACCAGATCGGGCGCCTGGTGAGCCTGGCGCTGGAGCGCAAGGAACTCTCCGTCCGGCTGGAGTCCAAGCAGAAGGAGGAGTCCATCTACCGAGAGCGCCTGAGCGAGCTCGAAGACGTCATCCAGGGCCGCACCCGGGAGCTGGCCGAGCTGCGGGACCGCCTGGACACCGTCAACGCCTACATCGAGGGCCTGGGCAAGAGCTGGGAGCGCTCGAAGTCCTGGATCGAGCCCATCTTCCAGGCCATCCCCGAGGAGGTGGCCCTCATCGATCGCAGCCGCCGGGTGGTGACCAGCAACAAGCCGGGCAGCAAGGAGGGCGATGTCTGCCACAGGGCCTTCTTCGATCGAGCCACGCCCTGCGAAGACTGCCGCCTGTCCCGCGTGCTCGAGACCCACGCGCCGGTCACCCTCAACCTGCGCAGGGGCGACCGCTACCCCGAGGTCACCGCGCTGCCCATCTACGACGAGAACCACTCCGTGGGCGGCATCATGGAGTTCTTCCGGGACGTCACCCTGGAGCGCACCTACGAGAAGCAGCTGCGCCAGGCCGACCAGCTCGCCTCCCTGGGGCAGCTGGTCAGCGGCATCGGCCACGAGATCAACAATCCCAACCAGTTCATCCGGGGCAACATCAAGATCATGCGCCAAGCGCTGGAGGACATGCTCCCCGTGGTGGACGCGCACGCCGCCGCCAATCCCGACTTCCGCGTGGCACGGCTGCCCTACACCTTCTTTCGCGAGCACATCCTGACGCTGGTTCAGGACATGTCCCGCGGCTCGGAGCGCATCAAGGGCATCGTGGAAGGCCTCAAGCGCTTCGCCCGTCGCGACGAGGGCGAGCTGATCGACGAGGTGGACCTGAACACCCTGATCGAGGCCTGCACCCGGCTGGTGCACAACGAGGTCCACATGCACGCCAACATCGAGCTGGACCTCGAGCCGGGCATCCCCTCGTTCACCGGCAACGCCCAGAAGCTCGAGCAGGTGCTGGTCAACCTGGTGGTCAACGCCAGCCAGGCCATGCCCGATGACCGCCGTGGGACCGTGCTGGTGCGCACCCGGGTGCAGGACGGCCACGCGGTGCTCGAGGTGCGAGACGACGGCAAGGGCATGACCCCTCAGACCCTGCGCCAGATCTTCGATCCCTTCTACACGACCAAGCGCACTCGCGGCGGCACGGGCCTCGGCCTGGCCATCACCCACCGCATCATCGAAGAGCACGGGGGCAGCATCGACGTGGACAGCACCCTGGGCGTGGGCACCGCCTTCACCGTGCGCATCCCCATCCACGACCACAGCCCCACCCCGAGGAGCACGCCATGAAGCGCATCCTGATCGTCGACGACGACGTGGCGGTGACCAACTACCTGATGGTCGCCCTGATGCAGACCGACCGCTTCGAGGTCACGGTCATCAACGACTCCCGCAGGGTGCTGGAGACCCTGGATCGCGATCCCCAGGACATCATGCTGCTGGACATGGACATGCCCGATGTCAGCGGCATGGACATCCTGCGACGCCTGCGGAAGCAGGATCTGGATGTGCCCGTGGTGGTGCTCACCGGCGTGCCCGACGTGGAGCTGGCGGTCAGGGCCATGAAGCTGGGAGCCTTCGACTACCTGGTCAAGCCGGTGGAGGACGAGCAGCTGGTGGAAGTGCTCGAGTCCGCCCTGCAGCACCACGCCATGAGCCGCTCCATCCAGCAGCTCCCCACCGAGCTGACCCGTGAGGATCTGGCGGACCCCGCCGCCTTCGAGCACGTGCCCACCCAGAACGCCGCCATGATCCGGGTGCTCCACAGCGCCGAGCGCATGGCCCGCAGCGACATGGCCGTGTTCCTGAGCGGCGAGCGAGGCACGGGCAAGGAGGCCATGGCCCGGGCCATCCACAAGGCCAGCCCACGCTGCCGCGAGCCCTTCGTGGCCGTGGATGTGGCCGCCGCCGATCCCAGCCAGTTCCCGGCGGAGTTCTTCGGTCAGGCTCGCCGCTGGGGCGGCCGGGAGGACGAGCGGCCCGGCTTCCTGGAGCAGGCCGGCTCGGGCACCCTGTTCCTGGACAACATCGACCAGCTCGCAATGCCCATGCAGGTGCGGCTGCGCCGGGTGCTGCAGGAGGGCGAGTACTACCGGGAGGCGAGCACGGAGATCCTCGAGTCCGAGGCCCGCTTCGTGGTGGCGTCGGCCCACGACCTGACCGCCAAGGAGTACAAGGGCCGCTTCAACCGCGACCTGCTGTACCACCTGATGGTCAACTGCCTGGTGATCCCCACCCTGCAGGAGCGCCGGGGCGACATCCCCCTGCTCGCGGACCACTTCCTGGCCCGCTACGCCAAGCGCTTCCGCCGCCAGGTCCCCGGCTTCGGCCCCAGCTTCTTCGAGGCCCTGGCCCACTACGACTTCCCGGACAATGTCCAGGAGCTGCGCAGCATCGTCAAGGCGTCCCTGGTGGCCACCGACGACGGCGCCCCCATCGGGGTGGAGGCTCTGCCCACCTGGATCCGCGAGCGCATCGAAAACGGCGACCCCGACCCCCTGGACGCCCCCGAGCCATTGCGCGAGGTGGAGCGGGACCACGTCAAGCGAGCCCTGCGCTACTACAGCGGCGACCGCACCCGCACAGCGCGGGAGCTGGACATCAGCCTGGGGGAGCTGGAGGGCCTGCTGGCGGGGTGAGGCGACCCTCGGGAGAATGGCGCGTTCCATGCTGTGGCCGGGCCGTGCGGCCCAAGCTCGCTGTTCATCCACGATTCGACCAGAGAGCGGCTCGAGACCTGCTGGTGGTCCAGCCCGTGAACCCTGGTCCCGAGCCTCCGCATCCAGGCATGCTCCCGCAGCAGCACGTCGCGCTCGCTCATCTCTGGTGATGCCAGCTCGAGGATGTGGATCTGGTAGGCGTAGCGCCGCTTGCGGGCCTTCAGGTGCTTGTTGCCCCCGTGGCCGTCCTTCGCGTAGGCGCTCCAGCGCCCCAGGAAGCCCTCGGCGCCGGTGGCCGAGCCCACGTACTGCAGGCCCGTCTCGGGGCAGACCAACAGGTACACTCCGCCCACGGAAGCCAGGGCGGAGCGCCAGGAATCCGGCAACAGATCGATCTCGTCGATGCTCACGGTGAAGTCCCGGAAGCCGGGGAAGGATTCCTCGACAGAGCGACTGCGCAGCTCGACGATGGGCTTGGTCTTGTACCACCACTGGGACCAGGCGCGGGTGCCGTGGGAGGTGTCGGACCAGTGGATCAGGATGCGCTCGCAAAAGACATCGAAGGCATGCAGGCGATGCAGATCGAAGGCCTCACAGCCTGGCTGTTCCGCGTAGATGCCCTCGAAGCACTCTCCCTTCACCTTGCGAGGCTGCCGCCGAGCGTTCATCCCCTCGTACAGCCAGCGATCCCCCACCCGGTGGGCACACACGAACAAGGCGCCCTGGGCACCCTCTGGCAGTGCCGCCGGCACGAACTGGAAGGCCCAATGGCACTCGTTGTAGGGCGAGTTGGAGCCGACGATCTGAAAGCTTGCCCAGTGCTCGAACCAGGCCGGGTCTCTTCGCCAGAACCGAAGACCGCTGTGGTCGTGACGCAGCAAACGAGCCTTGCGGAGGTCGACAGCCGGCCGTTCCTCTTCCGGGAGTTCGACGATGAACCGCTGGACGAGGTCCTGAAAAGAGATGGGAAACACGAGCTGTCCTCCCTGAGCGCGGGCCGAAGCCCACCTCGCCCTATCACGCGATACCCTGGAGCCCGCGCCCACGGCTTCGGTGTCCACCATGCTCCTCCCCCTCCTCCTCGCCTCCAGCCTGGCCCACGCCGACGCGGCCTTGCTCTTCGACGGCCACGACGACCACGTCACGATGGGGCAGGCCGCCAGCCTGGGGCTGGGGCGCTTCACCCTGGAGTGCTGGTTCCGCTGGGACGGGGACGGCTCCGAAGATGCCGGCACAGGCAGCGGAGGCATCGACTACTACCCCCTGGTGGGCAAGGGCCGCGGGGAGCACGACGGCGACAACGTGGACATGAACTTCGGCCTGGGCATCGATGCCGACAGCGGGGTGCTGGCCGCCGACTTCGAGGACATGGCCAGCGGCGACAACCACCCGGTGCTGGGCAGCACCGACGTGCGCGACGAGGCCTGGCACCACGCCGCTGTGACCTACAACGGCAGCCGCTGGACCCTGCTGCTCGACGGTGAGATCGACGGCGAGGCCGTCACCGGCGGAGCCACCCCTCGCTACGACAGCGTGCAGCACCTGGCCGTGGCCACGGCGATGAACAGTGAAGGCGAAGCCAAGGGCTTCTTCCTGGGAGCCATCGACGAGGTGCGCATCTGGGACCGGGCGCTCACCCAGGAAGAGGTCCAAGCCACCCTGGGCCGGGCCCTGACCACGGCTCCCGGCCTGGACGCCCGCTGGAGCTTCGACGAGGGCACCGGCTCGACCGTAGCCGATGACGTGGCTGCTGTGGACGGCACCATCGTGGGCGCCAGCTGGACCGAGGCGGGTCCAGCATCCACCAACCTCCCGCCCATCGAGCCGTCTTTGGTGGGACCCACCGACGAGGGAGAAGCCGAGCCCACCCCCCCGACCCTCACGGTCGACGTGGACGACCCCGACGGCGACCCCCTCACCGTGCACTTCTACGGCCGCGAGCAGCAGCCGGTCCCCGACGACTTCTCCATCGTGGTGCTGCCCGACTCCCAGTACTACTGCTCGGAGCGCTACGGCGGCGCCGAGGAGATGTTCATCGCCCAGACCGAGTGGATCGTCTCCCAGCGCACGATCCTGGACATCGCCTGGGTGGCCCACGAGGGCGACCTGGTGGACAGCGCCAACGACGAGGACCAGTGGGTCATCGCCGACCGCGCCATGTCGATCCTGGAAGATCCCCACACCACGGGACTCACCGACGGCATCCCCTACGGCATCGCCCCCGGCAACCACGACCAGGACTCGAGCGGCGATCCCGACGGCGCCAACACCTACTTCAACGAACACTTCGGCGCCGACCGCTTCGAGGGTCGCGCCTACTACGGCGGCCACTGGGGCGACGACAACGACGACCACTGGGGCTTCTTCTCCGTGGGGGCCCTGGACTTCCTGGTGATCGATCTCGAGTACGACCAGGGCGGCGAAGACGACGAGGTGCTGGCCCTGGCCGAGACGCTGATCGCAGACCACCCCGGCCACCGGGTGATCGTCAACGCCCACCACCTGCTCGAGGAGGACGGCGAGCTGTCCGACCAGGGCCAGGTGGTCTACGAAGCCCTGGGCCACCACGACAACCTGTTCCTGATGCTGTCGGGCCACCTGACCGCCGAGACCTGGCGCAGCGATCCCGCCGGCGAGACCGGCACCGTCTACACCTTGATGGCCGACTACCAGTTCGACGGCGACGGCGGCGCGGGCTGGCTGCGGGTGATGGAGTTCTCCCCGTCCGCCGACAGCATCCAGGTGTGGACCTACTCCCCCTGGCTCGACGAGTACCAGACCGACGACGCCAGCGTCTTCGAGCTGCCCTACGACATGCAGGTCCAGCCGTTCGAGCTGCTGGGAAGCGTCGAGGCTGCCAGTGGCGAAACCGCCGGCTTCGTCTGGCGCGGGCTGACCGAGGGCGTGAGCTACGAGTGGACCGTGGTGGTCGAGGACGCTCTGGGCGGCATGGAG
>CAZHIK010000268.1:0-9763 GCA_964532635.1 uncultured Enterobacterales bacterium | reverse complement strand
ACCAGGACCTCGTCGAGGATCGGGGTCGCTCCGGGGGCCAGCCGCTGCAGCCCAGCCTCGAGGGGCACCACCACGTCGGGGACCTCCAGCTGGTCGTCGACCGCGCCCAGACGGCCCACCACCGTGAGCCAGGTGCGGTCGAGCCTGAGGTGCAGCCCCACGGGGGACCGCTCCCCTCCCAGGGCGTGAGCGATGCGGGGAGAGACCAAGCAGACCTTGGCGGCGGTCGAGGCGTCGCGGTCCGAGAAATTTCGCCCCAGCACGACACGCAGACCCATCTGCTCGAGCCAAGCGGGCTGGGCGGCCACCAGCGCCAGCTGGTCCAGGGGGATCAACGGCGGGGCCACCTCGGCGACCTCGAGCTGGCGTGCGCCACCTACGGGCACCTCGGGAAGGGCGGCCCGGAGCAGCTCGACATCGCCGAGGGAGAGGCCACCGTCCGAGGAGCCCGCAGCCACGGGCAGGCCGACCACGCGCAGGGTGGCTCCGGGCGAGCCGGCCCCGCGCTCTCCATACTCCACCAGGCTCGACAGCACCGAGCCAGCCGCCACGGCCAGGGACATCCCGAGCACCAGCAGCAGGCTGCGCAGGGGAGAGCCGAACAGGGAAGTGAGCAGCCGTCCGGCCGCCCGGATCACGACCCCGCCTCGCGCAGTCCGCCGGGTTCGGCCTCGAGGCCGGGATCCACCAGTGCCACTCGATCACCCGGCTCCAGGGCACCGCTGATCACCACGTGGGTGTCGTTGGTGGAGCCGGGCTGGACGGAGACCGGCTGCCAGCGTCCTTCGGCCAGGCGCAGCACACAGGGCTCGCCGCCGTGCTCGAAGAGGGCCTCGCGGGGGACCGACAGCACGTCGCTGAGCCGCTCGACCTCGATCTCCGCCCGCACGGACATGCCCGGCCGTAGGACGGGATCGAGCCGGTCCAGCGCCACGACCGCGCGCAGGCGCTTGCCTGGAAGGGAGCCGCGCCTGACCGCCATGTCGCTGATGCCCAGGACCTGACCCTCGAGGGTGAGATCGGGGTGGGCCTCGAGCACGACCGCCACCCGCTGCCCCACCACCAGCGCACCGGCGTCGAGCTCGTGGACCCAGGCGACCACCTGCAGCTCATCGGGATCGGCGAGCTCGAGTACCTTGGTGCCGGGGTAGACCATGTAGCCCTGACCCACCGGCCGCCCCTCGGGCGCGTCCACGTGGACCACCACACCGGCCGCTGGTGCCACCAGGGTGGTGGCGTCGAGCCGAGCCTGGGTGCGATCCAGGTGTTCTCGACCCTGGCGGGCCTGGATGGCCAGCACCTCGAGCTGGGCCTCGCCCTGGAGCCGCGCCTGCTCGAGGGTGGCCTGGGCCTGATCGAGGGCGAGCTCGGCGGTCTGGACGTTGAGGCGCGCCGACTCGCGCTCCACCCGGGGAACGGCTTCGCTGTCGGTGACCCTCATGCGCGCGCCCTCGAGGGCCAGCTCCGAGCGCTCGACCGCGGCGGCCAGGTCGGCCAACCGCAGCTCGAGCTGGGCCTTCTGCTGGCCGATGCGGGTGTGGCGGATCTCGAGCGCGTTGCGGGCGTCGATCAGCTGGCGCTCGAGCACCGAGCGATCCAGCTCGATGATCGCGTCGCCTTCGGCCACGCGCTGACCTTCGGGTGCGATGAAGGTGACCTGCGTGCCGGTGCCGATGTCGGGAACCACCACCGGGACCGACGAGGTGGCCTCGAGCTCACCCGCCAGCTCGAGGGCCACCACGAAGTCACCCTGGACCACCTCGGAGCTGGGCGGATCGCTGCCTGCCCCCGGCTCACAGGCCAGCAGCAGACAGAGGAACAGCGCGCACAGTTGAGCAACCACCACGGTCTCCCTATCACAGCCTCGAGTCAGCAGCAGCGTGAAGCCGAGGAGTCCACCGCAGGACACCCGCGGGTTACTGCACCTTCCCCATCTCCGCCTCCCCCGCCCAGGACCGTCCATGCCCCGCCTCCCGGCCGTCCCCGGCACCCGTCGCGGCCCCCTCCGCCGCCTCGCCTCCTTGCTCCAGGGCCCCGCCCCCGCGCCCACCATTCAGCTGACCATCCAGGTCAGCGCCACCCGCCTGGTGCAGTGGCTCGACCTGCTCACCCGGGTCTCCGGCGTGGGGGTCACCCCCATGCACGCGGTCGCCAGAGCGGCGGCCGTGGCCCTCGATCGCGAGTCCTGGTCCCGCGCCGTGGTGATCCGGGATCGAGCCCAGCCGCTGCCGGGCATCGACCTCTGCCTCCAGGTCCCGGGCCCCGATCCCGGCGACGAAGACCGACGGGTGTTCTACCGCTGGATGCGTACTCGGGCTCCCTCCGCTTCCGTGCCCGCCCTCTGCCGCGAGATGCAGGCGGGGCTCGCTCCGGTGCCACAGGGCTCTCCCCTGCCGCCCTGCGCGGCCCTGCTCACGGGCCAGGAGAGCTCGGGGGTGTCGCTGACCGTGGCGCCGCTTCCCCCGGGATCCGCCTGCCCGCTCCACCTCACCCTCAACCCCATCGAGCAGGCGCC
Organism: uncultured Enterobacterales bacterium; assembly: GCA_964532635.1. Lineage (GTDB taxonomy): Bacteria > Myxococcota_A > UBA796 > UBA796 > JAFGLY01 > CALDOK01. The sequence continues at coordinate 7,248 of CAZHIK010000268.1, read as the reverse complement.
ACTGGCCATCCACGGCGCCGTGGTCACCCGCCGACTGCTCGTCATGGGCGCCGCCTTCGACGCCCGCTCGTTCGAGGTCCACGAGGCCACCGGCGTGGCCCGGGAGATCAAGCAGATCCTGGAGGATCCCCGCCGTCTCGAGACCGTCGATCAGTTCAGCGGCAACCTCACCGCCGCCGACACCTCGACCGAGCTCGAGCTGCCGTTCCCATCCGAGAGCGGCCTCGAGGGCTTCGTTCAGGTCGGCGATCCCGACACGGAGATGGAGGAACTGAGCTAGCGACTCACGATGTCGTCTGCCGCCAGGGGCACCCAATAGGCTCCACCGGGGACCTCCACCGGCTCGTTGCCCAGGCGCAGCTCCCAGCCGTGGCCCAGGGTGCAGACCAGGGCTGCGCGGGCGTTGTAGGCGTTGTGATGGCCCGGATAGTCGACGCGCACGTTGATGCCGCCGTCGACGGTGAAGCTGGAGCCCTTGGGCGGAGCGGTCTCACCGGCGTACCAGTAGCCGATGATCTCGCCGGGAGGGCCTTCGCAGCGCAGGGGAGCGCCGGAAGGCCTGGGGCTCGCCTTCGGTGAGCTTGGCGAATCCTCCGGAGTTGCACGGGCGGGTCCGGGCTCGGGCTCCGGGACGGTCTGTGGGACCTCGGGCTCGGGCCCCGGGACGGTCGGTAGGACCTCGGGCTCCGGGACGTTCTGTAGGACCTCGGGCTCCGGGACGGTCTGTGGGACCTCGGGCTCCGGGACGGTCCGTAGGACCTCGGGCTCGGGCTCGACCATGGCGACGGCGTCGTTGTCGGGTTCCGGAGCAGGGGCAGGGCTGTCGCCGGACCAAGGGGACCAGATCAACAGGCCGCCGGCCGCCAGGACGACCACACCGACCGCGAGGCCCCACCGGCGCTTGCGCCAGCGGCCGCCGCCGCCGATGACCCCGGCCATCTCGCGCAGGTTCTCGTCGTCGGGGCGTTGCTGCACGGCCCGCTCCACCAGGTCGTTCAGCTTGCCCTTCTGAACGGCCACGCGCACCACGTCGTTCCAGACGGTGCCGGCATCGCCCGTCAGCTGGGCCTCACCCGCCAACCCCGCGGCCTCCGCCAAGGCGGCCCGCTGTTCGTAGCTGGGGAAGCGCTTGGCGAAGAATGCGGCGAGATCGGTGATCTCACGTTCCGAGAATTCCATCCGCTGCTCCGCTGGGTGGTGGGGTCGGGAGGGGATCCGGACCGGGCACCGTAGGGGGGAAAGGTGGGCGCGTGGGGAACGCACCGGGGGGAACGGAGGCCACGGCAACCCGTGGGAGGGCCACGGAGCTCACGCTCTCGCCTATGATATCGCAACCGACGCGCATCGGTCCAGCAGGGAACCCCGGGACCGGGATAGGGTTCCAATGGGGTGTCCCGCCCTCCCCCGAGGTCTCCATGCGCTATCTGCCCCTCGCCCTCGCCCTGCTCGTCGGCTGCCCCGCCCACCGGGCTCCCCTGGGGCCCGTGGCCTACGAGCTCGAGGTCGGTGGTGCCGACACCACCCAGGTCGATCTGCTGGTCGATGCTCCCACCAGCGACAAGATCTTCATCCAGGTCGATCTCGGCCTGGACGAACCCGCGCTGTTCCTCGTCGACACCGGCGCGTCCGTCAGCGTGGTCAACGCCACCGTGGTCGAAGCCCTGGGCCTCGAGCCCACCCCAGGCCGCGGCACCATCGAGGGCATGGGGGGCTCCACCCCCTGGTCTTCGGTGGTGCTCCCCTCCATGCGGATCGGCGACGTCGAGCTGAAGCACATCGATGCAGCCGCCGGTGTCCGCGGCCTGCCCAGCTTCGGCGGTGGCCCACCCCTCCAGGGCATCCTGGGCAACAACGTCTGGCAGCACTTCGTGCTGACCATCGACTACCCCGCAGCCCGTCTCGAGCTCGATCGCTCCGGTCAGCCTCCCGACCTGCCCAACGCCTCGCCCATGCTCTTCGACGGCATGCACTGCTACAGCTTCGTGCGGCTCGAGACTGGCAAGCTCGACCACCAGGTGCTCCTGGCGGTCGACACCGGCGCACGGGGGGTGCTGCTGTCGGGCTTCTCGGGCGCTCCCCTGGCGTCTCTCGCCACCGAAGGCGAAGAAGCGCTGATGGGCATCGGCAGCGGGGAAGACCTCCCGGCGAGCGGCTTCATGCGCCGCACTCGCCGCATCCCCCTGGACCGCGTCACCCTCGGCGGCGCCGTCATCGAGGATCCGGGCGAAGCCCAGTGGGTCAACTTCGAGGGCCCAGTGCGCATCGGCCCCGCGAGCATGCCGGGCCTGATCGGCCACGCCGTGATGAAGGACCACCGCGTGGTCTTCGACATCCCGGGTGAGCGCTTCGCCCTGATCCCCAGCACCGGCCCCGAGCGGGAGCTGGCGGGTCACGAGGTGCTGCTCGAGCGCGACCGCGAGGTGCACGGCGACGATCCCGAGCGCGCCTACTACCGCGCGCGGCTGCTCGCCTGGCTCGAGGACGAAGCCGGCGCCGTCGCACAGGTGGAGCGCTACCTCGAGATCCACCCCGACGACGCCGAAGCCACCGTCTTCCTGGCCCGCCTCCACGAGTACCTCGGCGACCTCGAGGCCTACAGCGCCACCCTGGCCCAGTTCGACCCCAAGACCCTCGGGGCGCAAGGCGAGCTGGTGTCGGTGGTCAACGGGCTGGTCCTGTCCGACCAGCTCGAGCGCTCCATCGAGCTGGCCCGCTCCGGCGTGCTGGCCCTGCCCGACCACGCCCGTCCCAAGGTCGCCCTGTCCGACGCCCTGCTGGCCGCTGGTGAGACCGGCGCGGCTCGCCGAGCGCTGGCCGAAGCCAACCGCATCGACGAGTCTCCCGACGGTCACCTGCTGCGTCGCGCTCGAGTCTCCCTGGCCGAGGGTGACCGGCTGGCCGCGCTGTCCCACACCCGCCGGCTGCTCGAGGTGCTGCCCTCGAGTGGCTTCGCCATCTGGTTCTACCAGCACCTGGTCCAGAGCCCGGCCGAGCTGCAGACCTTCGAGCGTGACCTCGAGCTGGCCATGGAGCGCCTGCACCCCGGAGACCGTCCCCTGGACTTCCTGGCCGCGGCCTACCTTCGCCTGGGCCAGACCGAGCGCGCCGCCGAGCTGGTACCCCAAGGCATCGAGCGCGACTGCGAGCCCCTCGAACCCGGGGCTTCCCGATCCAACTGCGAGGCCTGGTATCGAGCCATGGCCGGGGTGGAGCTGGACCTGGCCCTCGAGCGCAGCCTCGAGGCCACCTAGGACGCACCCCACCGCTCCGACTACCTGGACACCCTGGCGATGGTGCGCTGGCGTCGAGGCGAGCTCGACCATGCCCTCGAGGCCTCCACCCGGGCGAGGCGCCACAGCCCGTCTGACGTCTACCTGGCCTGGCAGAGTGATCGTTTGTCCGACGCCATCCGCACTACGGAGACGGAGAGCGACGAGCCCGGCTAGTCACCGTCCTTGCCATCCCGCCAAAACACGTTCAGACTGTGTGCGTTCCGGAACATAGAGGCCAACCATGCGCATCCCCACGATCGCCCTCGCCATCGCCCTGGTGGGCTGCCAGGAGCAGAACTTCTTCGTTCCGTCGGATCCGGTGGACACCCCCGAGCCGGGCAGCGTCGAAGGCCGCGTCTGCGATCCCTCCGGCCGTACCTGGCTGGCCGACGCGTTGATCTACACCTACCTGCGCACCGAAGAAGGCCAGATCTACGACACCAAGACCGCCTACTCCGACCGCAACGGCTACTGGCTGCTCGACGAACTGCCCATGGGCTACGAGTACGACATCTACGTCCAGTACGGCTACGACGTGCTCGAGTCCCACACCGTCTGGGTCGGCGACGGCGAGCACGTGATCCTGGAGCAGCCAGACTGCTTCGATCCCCTGCAGGTCGACGTGGCTGTGATCACCGGCGACTACGACGACTTCCAGGACGTGCTCACCAACATGGGCTTCGCCAACTACGACCTCATCGACGGCCTCACCACCGATGAGCTGGTCCACTTCCTGTCCGATCCGGTCTCCCTCGAGCCCTACGACATCATCTTCTTCAACGGCGGTCACATCGAAGAAGACATCGTCTACGACAGCGACGACAGCGCCCCCGAGGGCCAGATCGACACCATCAGGCAGAACATCACCGACTACGTCGAGGCCGGCGGCACCATCTACGGGAGCGACTGGGCCTACGACGTGATCGAGCGTGGCTGGCCCACCCGCATCAACTTCGTGGGTGACGACAACGTGCCCGACGACGCCCAGAAGGGCGAGTACGCCTTCGTCAACGCCGCGGTGTCCGACTCCGCCCTCTCCGAGTTCCTGGGCGAAGACTACATCGAGGTGGAGTTCGACCTGCCCGTCTGGCCGGTCATGGACAGCGTCGATGGCTCGGTCTCGGTCCACCTGTCGGCGACCGTCGAGTACCGCGAGGGCCAGGAGACCATCTCCTTGCCCGCCCGACCCATCCTGGCCTCGTTCACCGCGGGCGAGGGCAAGGTGGTCTTCGCCAGCTTCCGCGTGGCCAAGAACGCCACCGCCGACATGGTGATGTCGCTGCAGTACATGATGTACAACCTCTGAATCGCGGATCGGCGGAGCCGACCGCGATTCGAGGCGGCGTTCCTGTGGACAGAGTCGCAGGACGCCGCCGCAAAAAGAGCGAACTCGCTCCATCACGCGTAGAGCGAACTCGCTCCGTCACGCGCAGAGCGGCCTCGCTCCGTGTCGGGCCCGCTGACGGGGCGCAATACTCCGCCACCAACGCAGGCATCGCCCTTCCTACTACGGTATAGGTATTAGGACACTCGTACCTGGGTAGGCCATGAGCTTGAAGGTCCTCGCTGGCATCTCCCTCCGCACCGACGAAGGCGTCCACTTCGGCACGCTGGTTCGTATCCGCACCGGCGTCGCCGGAGTCCAGACCGACGCAATCTACGAAGTGGGCGACCGGGTCGAGTTCCAGCTCGAGCTGGTGGGCTTCGACGCCATGGTCTCCGGCTTGTCCGAGGTCATGCGGGCCGATCCCCACCCAGACGACCTCAGCAACTACATGCTGCGCATCCGCAAGATGCGCCGGGCCGACCAGGAGCTGCTCCAGGAGTGGTACGAGCAGCAGGTGGCTGGCGCCGAGCCCTCCCTGCGCAGCAAAGACGATGCCCGCGCTCTGGACAGCCAGGTGGAGTCCCAGCTGGCTTCTGCCGTGGGCGCCGACCTCCCCGCACCACCGATGCCGGGCAGCGGCAAGGGCCGCATGGCCATCCGCGAGCTGCTGCTCGACGCCGCCCAGAGCGAGACCGAAGCCGATCTCACCGGCGGCTCGGCGGCCGACGGCCCCGCCGTCGCCCTCGATCGTTCTTGCACTCCGCCGCGGCTGCTGCTGGCGTATCGCACCCAGGGGGGCTGGGTTCGCGACCGCGACGGACAGCTGGCCCGCGGCTTGCTCTTCGTCCACCTCGATCAGGAAGAGTGTCTCCCCTTGGACACCCCGGTCGATATGCACATCCAGCGACCACCGCTCCCCCCCATCGACTGCCAAGCGCACGTCGTCCTGCTGCACGACCGTGGCATGGGGCTACGTGTGGATCTCGATCCCGCGGCGCTGACAGGCGGCTAGCCCCGCCGCGATCACAAGCACACAATCCGTGCAATCTCCACGAATCAAGCCGTTTTTCAGCCACATTCCCGCGGGGAGTCCCGGGACTACGACGACTCCCCGAGCGGTCCAGATTGCCGCTCCTCCCTTCCTCATGCGCTCCAAACGAGTAGAATAGGCCTCGGTGGAAAGGCCACGAATCCTCCGATCACCCATGACCTCTCGCTCCTCACCACCGTCCCACTCCACGCCGATCACGCGCGTAGTGCTCGAGCTGCGGGAAGCCATCTCCCTTCGCACCGAAGACGGCCTGTTCTTCGGTGAGCTGCTCAAGTTTGGTGGTGGACGCATGGAGGTCGAGTGCGATGGTCGCTTCGACCTGCGCTCCGAGGTCGAGTTCCAGCTCAAGCTGCCCGGCTTCAACTCCACGGTCTACGGGGTGGCCAAGGTACTGCGGGCCATCAGCCGCACCGCGCTGATCCGTCAGTACACGCTCCGTGTCCATCGCATGCGTGACAAGGACCGCCTGCTGCTGCAGCAGTGGGTGGACTACTCCGCGCGAGGCCGTTCCACCCAGGACCACGCCACCGCACCGGTCCAGACCAACTACGACCCCAAGATCAACCCCAACCCGTGGGGCATCCACTCCCTGGACTCCACTGTCCAGACCACCGCGGGCAAGCTGGCCCTGCGCGACGCCATGCGGGCCCGCTTCACACCCAGCTCGACCGGGGTCTCCCGCGAGCAGATCAGCGACGGGCGAGGCAGCTCGGGACGCGGCGGGCGCCGCTCGGGCAGCGCCAGCTCCAGCGTGGGACGGGAGAGCATCGGCGCCGCCATCAAGCAGGGCCCGCGCTCACGCCGTCGGGGCGAACCCGAGCTGTCCGATCAGGAAGGCCGCGGCGCTCGCCAGTCCCAGCCCACCAGGCCCAGCCGCCGCCAGCGTCGCCAGCTCCAGCGGCCGCCCCTGGTCGAGGTGGACACCCCGCGCGCCCCCAAGCTCCCCAGCCCCAAGGACCCCCAGGTCCACCTGCGCCTCTCCGCCAATCCCCCCCAGGTCTTCGTCCGCTACCACACCCGCAGCGGCTACTTCGGCGACTATCAGAGCTACCTGTCCAAGAACGTGCTCTTCCTGCAGAACACCGAAGAGACCCCCAAGAAGGGCTCGGTGCTGCGCATCAACCTGTTCCTGCCGGCGGGCCTGTCGGTGCAGTGCGAGGGCATCGTCATCGCCACCCTGCCCAACGGCTTCGGGCTCAACCTGCAGTTCGACGCCGAAGCCCGCATGACCCTGGCCTCGGCCTCCAAGATCTGAGCGCGGGCTCCGCCTACCACAGCCCCGGCAGCAGCCGGTGTCTGACACGCTCGGCATAGTCTGCATAGCCGGGCAGCTCCCGCTGCAGCAGGCGATCCTCCAGCGCGGTGCGCAGCATCAGCCAGGGCAGCAGGGCCAGGCCTGGAAGCAGCGCCCAGGCCGATCCCAGCATCAGGGGCGGCGCCAGGCCGAAGCCCAAGAACGCGGCGAGGTAGCCGGGATGGCGCACGATGGCGTAGGGCCCCGTGTCGATGACCCGGTGCTCGCGATCACGCTGGATGCGCACCGTCTTCTCGAAGTGGGGATTCTCGCCCATGGCCCAGGCCGAGGCGACCACGTTCAG
>CAZHIK010000267.1:0-9767 GCA_964532635.1 uncultured Enterobacterales bacterium | reverse complement strand
GCGTGAGGCAAGACGAGAGGGGGGGTCGAGGAATGGGCGGGGGGGGGGGTTGTGTGTTTGTGGTGGTGGCACGGAGGGGGGGGGGGGGAAGGGATGCAATCTATAGGCCGTTCGTGCGTAGGGGAAGGCGTGCCTCCCATGGCGCGCTCTGGGCGGCCTTGGGGTGTCGCCGACGCTCCGGAGCACTCCACGGCCGCCCGTTTCTCGGGTCCAGCCCCGTGGCTCTGGTTCCTGGTTGTGACTGATTGTGCGGCTGGCTGGGATCAGCAGCCGGCGCCTGGGTACACGGACGCATCGTGGTCGTCGCAGTCCCAGCCCGTGGCTGGATAGCTCGCGCTGTCGTAGGGACCGGGCTGCCACCAGGCGGGGTAGCCGTCTCTGTCCAGGTCCCAGCCATCCGCGCCCGGCCCACCGAAGGCCCCGACGTCGGCGGGGCTGCCGTCGGGGTCGAGCACCGTGGGATCGCCGGCGTCGATGAGCTGGGAGCCCAGGTCAAGGTGCAGGTCCCACGCCAGCGGGTCGGAGGGGCTGAGGTCGAGGTAGGCGGGCTCCACCGCCAGATCGTTCGTGAGGCTCCCCTGACCCAGGTTATCCCAGTCTCCCTCGGCGTTGTTCCAGGCGTTGGACCAGGAGATGGCGTAGATCCCCTCGCCGTCCATGTCCACCGCGGTGCCGTTGTTGGTGCCCGAGATGGTGACGTGGGAGAGTTCCAGGCGGTTGGTCCCAGTGGTCCGGATGGCAGTGTCGCCGTGGTTGGACTCGATGGACACGAAGGACAGGCTCACCTGTGCTCGATCCTCCGCGTCCACCACCGGAGCCCAGGAGCTGTTGTTGGCAGTAACAATGGCGCTGTCCAGCCTGAGCCGGCCCGAGTCCTCGAGGTGGAAGGCGGCGCCCAGGCGCGATCCCACATCGTTGGACACCACCACGGCGTGGTCCATGATCAGCCTCGCTTGGTCGCCGACCCACGCCGCGCCGCCGTCGGCGGACGCGGTTCGGTTGCCACTGATGACGGCCTGGGAGAGGGTGAGGATCGCGTCGTCTTCGAGGTAGATGCCGGCGCCGCCATTGTCGCCGGTGTTGCCGGAGATGGTGACGTGTTCGAAGCTCGGGGTCGAGGTGCCCTGAGCCAGCATCCCTCCCCCGAGGGCTCTCTCGGCGGTGTTCCCGCTGATGATGACATCGCTGCAGACAGGGCTGGAGTTGTGCAGATACCAACCACCGCCGCGGCCGGGCGAGGAGATGGTGTTGTCGCTCACCACCACGTCCTGGCAGGTGGGGCTCGACTCGTACATGTACAGGCCGGCGCCGTCGCCCCCGTCGTTCTGGTTGTCGTGCACGCTTAGTCTCGTGATGTCGGGCGAGGAATAGTAGAAGTAGGCTCCCCCACCGTCTTCTGCGCCGTTCCAGGCCAGCTCGACATCCACCAGCGTCGTGTCGGACGTGTCCAGGTAGAGCCCGCCACCATCACCCTCCACGGCGCCGTTGCCCTCGATGTACGCACCGTTCACCGAACCACCCGAGTCGGACAGGCTCAGGCCTCCACCGGCGGGGTTCGAGGCGCCCTGGGCGTAGCAGTGGATGATCTCGATGTCCTGGAACGTGGGCGCGGCCTCACTCACTGCGATGCATCCTCCGGCGGTCAGGGCCTCGCAGCCCTCGACCCGGAGCCGCGTGAAGCTGGGCGCGCCGCCCGTGACGAACACCCCGCCTCCCCAGCCTCGATCTGCGGTAGAGAGCAACGTCTGGCAGTCGTCCACCTGGACGTCCCATAGCTCCGAGTCGGACCCGCCGAGGAAGATTCCTCCGCCGTCGTAGGCGGCGCAGTCGGTGATGATCAGGTCGCTCATGCGTGGCGACGCGCCCTGGACGTTGATGCCCCCACCTTGCGCGTCGATGCCGTTCCGAAGGGTGAAGCCACTGAGCCTGGCCTGCGCGCTCTCGCCGTTGGTCATGCGGACGACGCTGCCCGCGTCGCCCCCGTCGATGACGGTGAGTTCGGGGCCCTCGATCCCCACCAGCCACAGATCCTTGCCGCGGAAGTCGATGTTCTCGACCCAGGTGCCCGCCTCGACGCAGACGGTGGAACCAGCCTCGACATCGTCGATGGCGGCCTGGATGGTCGCGTAGTTGTCGGGCACCGTGACATCGCAGCCGTGGCAATCGTCGTCGATCTCGCCGTCGCAGTCCTGGTCGACACCGTCGCAGTCCTCGGTGGCTCCGGGGTGCACCGTCGCGTCATCGTCGTCGCAGTCGCCTCCCACGGTGCTGCCGTCGGAGGGGACCTCGCAGGAGGAGCCGCCGGAGCTCTCGTCGCCATAGCCGTCGCCATCGAGGTCGTGGTACCAGGGCGTGGGGTCCACGGCGTCCTCGTCGATCGCGCCGTCGCAGTCCTCATCCACCCCGTCACAGTGCTCGTCGGCGCCGGGGTGGACGTTCGGGTCGCCGTCGTCGCAGTCGTCGTCAGACAGCGAGTAGCCCTCGGGGAGAATGCAGGCCTCGATGTGCTGTCCCTCGGGATCGCCGTATCCATCCCCGTCGGCGTCGGGCCAGGCGTAGGTGAAGCAGTCTCCGGTGTCGCCCTTGGGAACCTCCGGCTGAGCCGGATCGCACGCCAGCAGGGCGAGCATGGCCAGGGTGCAGGGTACGTCCTTCATCTTTCCTCCCCGAGGTGTCGCCTGCAGTATACGCGCCTCGACATAACTCCGTTGTTCGGCTCGTTGCTCTGGTTGTCGAACCGGTGCACACTGACAGCGACATGCAAGACCGCGCCCGCAAGACGCTCACGCTCGCCATCGTCACGCTGCTGTTCCTGGGGATCTGCGCTGCGGTCGCCGTGTGGGCCAGGCCAGCCTGGATTCAGAAGAAGATCGATCTGGGGATGAAGCTCGTGGGGCTCAACAAGGACGTTCCCGGCGACAACGACATGACCTGCTACATCATGGTGGAGCCCACCTGCTACGAGATGCCGGCCCCGGAGCAGGACGACACTGGCGAGGACGAGGCGGACGAGGTGGACATCAGGCTCCTGCTGGTCACCGTGGCCTCGGATACGGAGTTGACCGGCATCGAGGTCACCTGCCCCAGCGGCTTCCGTTCGAGGTCCCCCCTCGATCCCGAGGGACGCGTCGCCTTCCAGGGTGTGCCCGACGAGCCCTGCGACCTGCGCTTCCTGGGCGAGACCGCCGCGCGCTTCCGCCCTGTCTCGGCAGGGCAGGCCGTCTCCTGTACCGTCGATGGTACGAGCGCGACCTGCAGCGTGATCGAGGAGCCGGATCCGGCCCCGTCCTCAGAGTCGCAATGACCGCTCTGCTCGCCCTCATCCTGGCCGCGGCTCCCGCCCAGGCTGTCACCGCGCGCCTGGCCTTCATCGAGGCCTACGACAACGTCGACGGCGGCAGCTGGTATCGGGGCTACGACAACGAGAGCGCCACCCTTGCCTGGGGTGAGAGCTACGTGATGATGGGGCTGGCGGCCATGTTCCGCGCCACCGGCGATCCGGGCTGGCTGGACGCGCTGGCCTGGCACGCCGAGGCGGTGCTCGCGCAGCGTGACGACGCTCGGGGGGTGACGGACTACCGCGGTGTCTCCGGCGCCTGCTGGCGCAACAGCTCGTACCAGGACGGGGACTACTGCTACGTGGTGCACTCGGGGATGTTGATCCACCCAATGGTCGAGTACACCCGTCTGGTGGCGGAGCATGGCCTCGAGGACGACGTGGATCCCCGCGATGGTGAGCGCTATGGGGACAAGGCCGCCACCTTCCTGGCCGCTGCACGCGAGACCGTGGCGTTGCATGATGACCAGTGGAACAGCGCCGGCTACTACATCTTCCGGCCTGACGCCGACTTCCTGACCTACGCCGGCGTGGACCTGCCTCTGAACCAGAGCAACGCGATGGGTCGCGCCCTGGTCAGCCTGTACCAGGTCACCGGCGATGCGGAGTACCTCGACAAGGCCACCGCCCTGGCGGCCCGCTTCGAGGACCAGCTCACCACCAGCGGTGACACCTACCTCTGGAACTACTGGGGCGGCAGCTACAGCGCCCACGGCGAGGATGTCTCCCACGCGGCCATCAACGTGGACTTCGCCGCCCTGTGCGCCGAGGCTGGGATCGTCTTCGACAGCGACGACCTCGAGCGCTTCGCGGCCACCTTGCTGGACAACGTGCTCGTGGACGATGGCACGGTGAGCGACTGGGTAGGTGGGGGCAGCACCAACGGCAGCTCCTACCGGCCCCAGGTGGCGCGCTGGCTGCGGCTCTCCCCCGTGCACAGCCCCATCTACACCGGCATCCGCAACCTCTACGATCAGGACTACCCCCCCGAGAGCATCGGATCGGGCTCCACCCTCGTTGGCTGGGCCTTGCTGGCCGAGCACGAGCTGGTCCACTGCCCGCTGACCTTCTACTACGTGGACTGGCAGGACGAGGATCCCCACGACGACAACAGCTGGCGCGAGGCCACCGCCTACGGCGCCAACATCCTGACCTTGCCCCCGGACTGGAGCGCGGGCTGCATGATCCCCACCGAGCTGGACCTGCCCCGGGACACCCAGCTGCAGCAGTGGGATGGCGCCGCCTATCACACGGTGGCGAGCTTCCAGGCCACCGGGGGCGAGACCACGCGCTTCGTGCCCTACGACACCCGCTGGCCCTACGAGTACTGGGACGGCAAGCAGCTGTACCAGCTGGCCGACAGCTTCGTGGAGGGCGATGGCCCCCGGGTGCGCGAACAGGGCGCCTTCGAGCTTCCCACCATCACCAGCGCAGCTCCGGATCGTTGTGAGGCGGGGGCGCACCTGAGCTACCAGGCCCTGGGCAGCGGTGACGATCCGCTCTGGTGGTCCTTGACCGAGTTCCCCACTGGCGCCCGGGTGGACCACTCCACTGGTGAGCTGGGCTGGGCCTGCGATGATCCGGGGCTGTACACCTTCAGTCTGCGGCTGGAGAACGACGTGGGCAGCGTCGAGCAAGCCTTCGAGGTCCGGGTCGCAGAGCCCGACGACACGGCCCCACCGGGGGACAGCGATCCCCCCGACGACAGCGACCCTGCCGATCCCCAGGACACCGCCGACAGCACGCCCGGTCACGACTCGGGCGACCCGAAGGCCCCGGAGCCCGGCGGCTGCGGCTGCACGGCTCCGACCGGCCCCGTCGCCGCCTTGCTCACCCTGCTGCTGACCGCTATTCCCCTGGTACGCCGCCGGGAGTCGCCATGAGCTACGACGACATCGAGGTCCCCAAGCCCAGCCCCCTGATCCCCTTCGTGGGCCTGTGGGTCATGGTCGCTGGCATCACCATGCTGGTCACCGGGCTGCAGATCATCGACATCATCGCCCCGCTGTGGGTCAAGCCCATTCCGGTGCTGATGATGGCCACCGGTGTCGTCACCGTCGTGTTCGGCGGCATGGTGGTGCGCACCCGCTTCTGGGCGGTGATCGCCAGCATCGTGGCCGTGGGCTTCCAGGGCTTCTTCTGCTTGCTGTGGGTGATCTACGCGGCCTTCCATGGCTTCTTCTCGGCCCTGCCGGTGGTCTGCGGCTTCGCGTCGCTGGCGGCCCTGGTGCTCGCACCCCTGGCCATCGGCCCCACCCGTCGTTTCTCCAAGGCGCGCAAGGCGTTGCTCGAGGATCTCGAATGAGCCCAGCACTCCCAGACCAGGTGGACTTCCTCATCGTCGGCTCGGGCTTCGGCGGCTCGGTGGCCGCTCTACGCTTGGCCGAGAAGGGCTACTCGGTGAAGGTCCTCGAAGCCGGCCGCCGCTGGCAGCCCAGTGACTTCCCCAAGTCAAACTGGAACGTGCGCAAGTTCGTCTGGGCTCCCAGGCTTGGCTGCGTAGGTATCCAGCGCATCATGCTCCTCGAGCACTTCATGGGCCTGGGCGGCGCTGGGGTTGGCGGTGGATCGTTGGTCTACGCTTGCGTGTTGCTCGAGCCCCTGGACGACTTCTACCAGGACGAGCAGTGGGTGCACCTGAGCGCCGACTGGAAGCTCGATCTGGCCCCCCACTACGCCGAAGCCAAGCGCATGCTCGGCGTCTGCCCCACGCCGCAGCTGTGGGATGGCGACAAGCTGCTCGAAGACTACGCGGCCCAGATCGACCGCAGTGACCACTTCCGCACCACCGACGTGGGCATCTTCTTCTCCGGCAACCCCGGGGAGACCGTGCCCGATCCCTACTTCGGGGGCGAGGGCCCGTCGCGTACGAGCTGCGACTACAGCGCCGCCTGCATGGTCGGCTGCCGCACCGGTGGCAAGAACACCCTGGACAAGAACTACCTGTACCTGGCGGAGAAAAAGGGCGCGCAGATCCTGCCCGAGACCCTGGTCACCGGCATCCGACCCGACGGTCAGGGCGGCTACGTCGTCGAGAGCCGCAAGGGCACCAGCTTCGTCAACCGCCGCCACAAGCGCCACCGGGCCAAGAACGTGGTGCTGGCGGCGGGCGCCCTGGGCACCCTCGAGATCCTGTGGCGCTGCAAGGAGCGCGCTTGGCTGCCGTACCTGTCCGACACACTGGGCCAGAAGTTCCGCACCAACTCCGAGGTCATCTGCGGGGTGGAGTCCACCCGCAAGGACGTCAACTACGGCCAGGGTGTGGCCATCGCCAGCTACCTGCAGGTCAACGACCACACCAGCATCGAGCTGGTCCGCTACAACCCGGGCTCCGACGTCATGTCGGCCCTCAGTGTGCCCCTGGTGCCCGAGGGCTCCTGGTTCACACGGCCCATGAAGTTCCTGTGGAACTGCGTCAGCAAGCCCATGGACTTCATCCGCACCATGCTGCCCTTCGGCTTCGCCAAGCGGGCGGTGATCCTGCTGGTGATGCAGGTGATCGACAACTCCCTGAACATGCGCTTCGGCCGGAAGTGGTGGGCGCCGTGGACCAAGAAGCTGCGCTCCAAGGCGCCTCACGGTGCACCTCCCAGCTTCATCCCCGAGGGCAACGCAGCCGCAGCGACCATCGCAGAGCGTAACGATGGCATCGCGGCCACGGCGTTCTCGGAGGTGCTGCTCAACCGGCCCCTGACCGCCCACCTGCTGGGGGGCTGCTCCATGGGTGAAGACGACTCCGAGGGTGTGGTGGACAGGCACGGGCGGGTCTTCGGTCACCCGGGCCTGTACGTGTGCGACGGCTCCATCGTCTCGGCCAACCTGGGGGTGAACCCCAGCCTGACCATCACGGCCCTGGCCGAGCACTGCATGGCGGCGGTCCCGGTGAAGGGGGAGACCTAGACCCCACCGCCGGCTGGACAGCGGCGCACAGCGCGCTACCCGGATGCTCACACCTTCACGGAGCCCCCATGCGCCTACCCATCCTCCTGCTGTCCTTCGCCCTGATCGCGTGTGGCGACGAAGAGACCGACGAGCTGCCCTGCGAGGTGGCCGGCGGCACCCTGTCGGGCACCATCGATGGCGAGAGCTGGACCTTCGCCGCGGGCGAGACCAGCTCGTTCCTGTCCGACGACGAAGAGTTCTTCACCACGCTGTACGCCCAGGACTACGAGCCCTGCGGCTACGATCTGCCCGATGGCTCCTCGGTGATCATCTCCGTCCCTACCACCCCTGGCGAGTACGAGCTGGGCGCGATGATGAACGGCACCTTCGTCTACGACGACGGCAGCGGCAGCCCCATGAACGAGATCGCATTCTCCGGCGTGATCGTGGTGGACGAGGTCACGGACACCACCGTCTCGGCCGCCCTGTGCATGTCCGTGGGCGAGCACGAGGTCAACGGCGAGTTCACCGTGGATATCTGCGAGTAGGACTTCCTCGGGCGGGCCGTAACGGGTGGTGAACCCCGCCCCTACATTCGCCGATACCGTTATTTCGACGCGTAGGTCCCCGCGCGCACGGACCAGCCGGTCAGGGCGCCCTCGCTGATGGTCAGGGTGCGGGTGCGCCCGTCCTTGACCGCGTAGATCGACAGGTCGTTGCCGCTGGGGTGCTCGCTGATCTCCCAGCCGGCGTTGCAGCTGCGGAACTCGGCGGCCAGGGGCTCGAAGATCGCCTTGGCGGAGGTGCCGTCCGCGGCCGGGATGGTGCAAGACACGCCCAGATCCATGGCGAACTTGTCCACCGAGCAGGTCTGGGCGAAGGCCATGGTGTCCAGCAGGGTGCGGGTGCGCATCACATCCGCGGTGCGGGCGTCCTCGATGCCCTCGAGCTGCCAGGCGTCGGCCACCTCGTAGGTGGACAGCTGCTGGCAGAGGTCGCCGGACAGCTCCCGGACCGCCAGGAACTCGTAGTCGCCAGTGGGGTTGCCTTCCTTGGCGAACACGGCCAGGGTGGCCTCGCCGCTGGACTTGGCGGTGTGGTCCAGCAGGGCGGGGCTGCCGGCCAGCCCGCTGGACTCGGCGGAGATCGCCTCCTCGTCGGGAGGCTCGAGGAGCATGATGAGGTCGTAGTGGTCGGAGACCGCCGCCAGGCGGATGCGCTCGCCCGCGGCGACCTCGAAGCCGAACACCTCGTAGTAGTCGCCAGCGTCGGTGGTCGGATCGCTGGCATCCAGCTCGCTCTGCACGATCTGGCCGTCGCCGCCGCTCGAGCTGGCTGCGCCGCTGCCGCTGCTGGCTTGGCTGGCTCCGGAAGCGCCGGCTTCGGTCTGGAGCATGGTGCCCAGCCCGTAGGGGGTGCCCATGTCGCTGGTGTCGTAGCCGAACAGCGTCACATCGACTTCGCCCTGGGCGCCCGCGGTGTCGGCCAGCACCAGGACCAGCCACTCGCCGGCGGCGTGAAGGCGCAGCCAGGCGTCGGACTCACCGGCGTTGGGGGACAGATCACCCAGCTGGACGGGCTCGCCGCTGGGATCTTGCAGGAAGACCACAGGGGTGACGCCCGTGACCTTTGACTTGGCCTGCACGTTCACCACCCGCTCGGCGCTGGTGGCCTGGTAGGGCAGCACGGCGAAGGGCTTGCCCTCGACGCTCGCGTCGGCATCGCTCGGATCCCAGGTCAGGGTCCCCTGCTCGAGATCGGTGGGGATGAGCCCCACCACGAGCTTCTGGGAGAAGCGAGCGCGCACGAGCTCGACGGGCTCGGCATCTTGGCCCATGGCCAGGCCGCAGAGGAGGAGTGGAATCAGGCTGGACATGGGGGCCCCTTGGCAACGAAGGACGAGCGGGACTGATCCGGCACTCTGGCCCGGTATCCCCCGCCCGTGGTATGGGCTCGGATTCCCGAATTCCCAAGACGACTCGGAGACACCATGGCCATCCCCCACTTCGAAGCCCGCAGCTACGACTTCATGCCCTACATCGACGCCCTCAACTGGATCGGTGGCGAGTGGGTCCCCTCGGTCACCGGCCGTACCTTGGAGATCGAGAACCCGCGTCACGCCAAGCTGCTGGGCACCGTGACCATCTCCGGTGCCGAAGACGTTGCCGCCGCCGTGGCCGCCGCCAAGAAGGCCCAGCCCGCGTGGGCGGAGCTGCCCATGCGCGAGCGCGCCCAGGTTCTGTACAACCTCAAGCACCTGATGCAGCAGAACTTCGAGGAGCTGTCGTGGCTGGTCTGCCACGAAAACGGCAAGGTCATCTCCCAGGCCGAGGCCGAGGTCGCCAAGACCATCGAGTGCATCGAGAACGGCTGCGCCATCCCCAACATGGCCGACGGCGGTGGGCTCGAGGTCAGCCGCGGGGTCGAGTGCAGAATCGTCTACGAACCGGTCGGCATCTGCGCGGGCATCACCCCCTTCAACTTCCCCCTGATGGTCCCCAACTGGATGCTCCCCCAGGCGCTGGTGGGCGGCAACGCCTTCATCCTC